>USKL01000065.1 GCA_900555225.1 uncultured Collinsella sp. | reverse complement strand
GCGGTGTTTGTCGTGGCCGGTTACATGGCCTTTTTGCGCGCCGCCCTCCGTGAGCTCGCGCAGCCGCGCCTGACCGTTCCTGTGCTCGACGCTTCGGCCATCGGCATTTCGTTCGTCAAGCGTGATGTCGACACCGCGGGCCAGACGATGTTCCTGCTCAACGTGGGCGAGCTGCTCGAGGACTACACCCGCGCCATGAGCGAAAACGAGCTCATCAACTCGCTGCTCGATGTGCCCGACAAGGCGCAAAAGGTCGTCGGCGACACCGAGGTAAGCGTTGCTGCGACCGAGCTCGAGCCCGGCGATCTGGTCGCCGTGCGCACCGGCATGTCCATCTGCATCGATGGCGTGGTCGAGCAGGGAAGCGCCATGGTCAACCAGGCGACCCTGACCGGCGAGCCGCTTGCCGTCGAGCGCAGCGTGGGCGATGACGTGTTCGCCGGCACTGTCGTGGAAGACGGCAGCATCTTGGTGCGCGTGCGCGCCAACACGGCCCAGACCAAGCTCCGCTCGATCGTCTCGCTCGTGCAGACGGCCGACTCGCTCAAGTCCGAGGGCCAGTCGCATATGGAGGACCTTGCCAACAAGATCGTCCCGTGGAACTTCCTGCTCGCGGGCCTGGTTGCGCTTACCACCCGCAGCCTCATCAAGACCTCGGCGGCGTTGATGGTCGACTACTCGTGCGCGCTCAAGCTCACGGGTTCGGTCGCCGTCATGACCGCCATGAGCGATGCCGCCAAGATGGGCGTCATGGTCAAGGGTGCGAAGTACTTTGAGTCGTTTGCCAAGGCCGATACCATTGTCTTTGACAAGACCGGTACGCTGACCGAGGCTCAGCCGCGCCTAGCTTGCGTGCTCACGACCGACGGCTGGAGCGAGGACGAGGTCCTGCGCCTTTCTGCCTGCCTAGAGGAACATTTCCCGCATCCGGTGGCGCGTGCCGTGGTCAACGCTGCCCGCGAGCGCGGGCTCGAGCACCGCGAGCGCCATGCCGCCGTCGAGTACATCGTGGCGCACGGCATCGCTTCGTCCATCGAAGGACGTCGCGCCATCATTGGTTCCGCGCACTTTGTATTTGAGGACGAGGGCGCACGGCTCGAATCTGACATCAAGGAGCGCATCGAGTCCCAGATGCAGGGCTTGTCGCCGCTGTATCTGGCGGTCGACGGCGCGGTTGTGGGCGTGCTCGGTATCGAGGACCCGCTTAAGCCCGGGGTCCGCGAGGCCATTGCCGACTTGCACGCGTTGGGCGTTAAGCACGTGGTCATGCTCACGGGCGACTCGGAGCGTACGGCCGAGCGCATTGCTCGCGAGGCGGGTGTCGATGAGTTTAAGGCCGAGCTACTGCCCGAGGACAAGTATGCCTATGTGGAGCGCATTATGGGCGAGGGGCGCCACGTTGCCATGGTGGGCGACGGCGTCAACGATTCGCCGGCGCTCGGTTTGGCCGACGTGGGCCTGGCGATGGGTGGCGGAAGCGACATCGCCAAGGAAGTCGCCGATATCATCCTGACCGATACGGATCTGGCCGCGATCGTGCGCCTGCGCCGTATGAGCCAGGGACTCATCGATCGTCTGACGAGCTCCTATTCTAAGGTGATGCTCACCAACTCAGCACTCTTGGCACTGGGCATTACCGGTGCGATTACCCCGCAGGCGTCGTCGCTGCTGCACAACGGCTCAACGATCGCCTACAGCCTGGGCAACGCAAAGGCTTACCTGCGTTAGCGTTTTCGATTGAGTATATGGCCTGCATTCGGGCGGCACCGCAGCCGCAAGGGTGCAGGCCTTCTTTTGTTTGACGAGATGTTAGCTAGGATATATGCTCGTGCTAGCACTGCTAGCAAATGCTGAAGGTGAGGTTGAGATGGCTACCGTTGGCAGCATGGCACAGGTGAATGTTCGCGTAGATCGCCAGGTCAAGAACCGTGCCGAGGAGGCGCTGCGGCTTTCGGGCGGGTCACTGCCCGAGCTCATCAAAAAGGTGGTGGCCAAGGTCGCGCAGGGTGGTGGGCAGTGCGAGGAAGTGCTTGCGGCCGTCGACGACCGGCAGCAGGCCGTCGCGCCCGATACTCCGTTCGCCGCGTCGTGGGCAGCGGCAGACCGGCTTTATGCAGATTTGGGCATCGCTGCGTCGCCCGTATCCGACGATCGCGGTTGGGACACAATCTATTCCGACGCCATGGATGAGCATTATCGCCAAAAGGGGATGATCCTGTGAGCGGAGCTCCCCTCAAGATCATGGTGGACGCCAACGTATGGGTCGATTCGTTTTGCGTCGACCATGCCGAGTCGCTTGCCGCGCGTGCGTTTATTGGGCGGGCGACGGAGACGGGGGCGTTGCTGTTCTTTCCGGTGCATATCGCCAAGGACGTGCTGTACGTTGTCCAACACGAGCTGAAGCGTAGAGTTCTTGCCAGCGGGGGAGCGCTCGACGAGGCATCTGCCCGTGCAATTGGCGATGCGGCGTTGGCGTTTGTTCGGAACATGACCGAAAACGCCACGGCCGTGGGCGCAGATGCATCCGATCTGTGGCTAGCCGATAAATATCTGACGCTCCATCGCGATTACGAGGACAACTTGGTACTCGCCGCATGCAAGCGCGCACAGGTCGATTACTTGGTAACTAACGATCGCAAGCTGCTCGAACATGCCGATCTTGCAGCAAAGACCCCGCGCCAAATGATGCCGATTCTGGCTTTGGCCGAACGTGGTGGCGCGGCTATCGGTTGACGCGAACTGTTTGCGGGCCTCTTGGACGACGATGCACCAAGGGGCCCGCGTCTGCTATTTACAAAAGCTCGGCCTTGATGGCGGGACTTTCTGCGAGCTGCTCGGCTGCCTTTTCGTCGGAGCTGTCGAGTGCTGCCAGGCTGCGGTAGACCCACTCGTTGACCTGGGTGTTCTTGACGCCTGCGGTCTGCATAAGGGCGCCTACCTCGCGGATTGCTGCGAGCAGATTGGCTTTGGGACCCGCGAGCTCGACCTCGATGCCGTGGTAGGCGGCCACGCCGCGGTTCTCGCTCACGTGGTCGATAAAGCCCTCGACGGTCTCAAGCTGCTGGGCGAGTGCTGCATCATCGTCAGCGTCCAGCGCGACGAGTGCGCTCGATACCGTGAGGGCGGGATGTCCGCACGGTACAAAACCTTCGATGACATCCATAGCTTCGGTAATGGTTGAGCCCAGGCCTGCGAGGGCATTGACGAGCTGCTGCTTGGTATCCATAACGGTCCTTTCGACGGGTCAATTTTGCTTGGCGAAAATATACGTTACGCGATCGGTAGCAAAAGTGCGAAGTGCGGCGCACATTGGGGTCTTCACAGCTCGTGCATAGAACAGCTGTCCGCTTTCAGAACGTGGTAAGATAACACTCCACAAGCGGGGCTCGCCCTGCATGTTCCTTGAAAAGTCGACGGTTATCGGGTGTTTGCAGGCCCGATACCATCCAGACTTTCCCGACATTCGGGGGCGACTGGTTTCGACACGATAGCTCTGAGAGAGGAAGCAAGCCGAGGTCTCCTCGCCTCGTTAAACAGGGGTACCGTCAAATTGAATTGACAACAACTCTTCTTTTGAGCCTATGGCTCTCGCTGCTTAGTTTATAGCGGCGCGTCAACCCGGTGATTTCCCCGACACCGGCGCGACGTCATGTTAGGGGAATGCTCCTGCGCACGTAATCGGTATGGCGCAGGCTAAGACCGAACCGGTTAGGACGCCGCGAGCGTGTCGCTGCGCGCAAAGCGTCCGAGACTAAACCAGCGACTGAGCTTGGAGATGCCAATCAGGGGGCTTTCGTGGACCGGAGTTCGATTCTCCGCGCCTCCACCATACGTAACAGGCAGGTAGATATTTATATCTACCTGCCTTTTTATTTCTAGTCCGTACCGCGGAGAATCGAACTCTATGCAGGGCGCGAGCGTTAAGCAAACGCGAAGCGTTTGTAGCGAGCGGGCGAGGACGCCGACAGGCGGCCGAAGCCGGTGCGTATTTGCGCAGCAAATACGCAGACGTCCCACCGCCCCTACCACGTATTGTTTACGAGCTCGTGTCCCCCGGGGATGCGGGCTCGTTTCTTTTACACGCCGGCGGGGCTCTAAGTTGCGGTGGAATAGATCCTGTTTATACCGTTTACCAGCTTATTTAGGAACTATTTCACCGCAACTCAGAGGAAGACGGTTAAAGAGCACTCAGGCTCGGGGTCCAGCCGATGGTGGGAGTCGCGCCGTCGAGAACCTCGTTGATGGTGGCGGCCATGCCAGCGAGTAGGCTGTTCTCGCTTACGGTGAGCGTCTTGTAGCCGCCGGCACGCATGAGCTCGCGGATCACCACGGCGCCGGCCAGAATCACGCCCGCGCGCTTGGGCTGCACGCCCGGTAGCGCGGCGATACCTTCCGCGTCCAACACAGACATGCGCTCGATAGCGGCCGAAACCTGCTCCAGCGACAGCTCGCGCAGGTGCACAAAGCTCGAATCGTACGGTTCCAGCTCGTGGACCAGAGCCACCAGCGTAGTCACCGTGCCACCCACCGCGACCAGACGCTCGGCGCGCTCAAAGTCGCTGGGCAGGCCTTCAAAATAGGCGGCGAACTGCTCGCCTGCCCACGCGGCAGCGGCAGCAAGCTCGCCGCGTGCCGCTCCGTCACGCGGCGGCAGCCAATGTCCAGCGAGCGCGTCCCTTCTAGCGCAAAGATGCCACGCTCCGGCGCATAGACGCCCGTCGCGAGCTCCGTGGATCCGCCGCCCGAATCGGCAACAATGATGCGCTCGCCGGCAAAGTCGTGCGCCACGCCAAAAAACGTCAGGCGTGCCTCGACCTCGCCCGGAATCACCTGTGGCTCAAGCCCCAGATCGCGCAGGCCGTCCAGCAGCAGTGCTGCGTTGGACGCATCACGCGCGGCGCTCGTGCAGGTGGTGCAGATGCACGCGGCCCCAAAGGCACGAGCCTCGTCCACAAACATGCGGCACGCAGCGAGCACGCGCTCAACGGCCGCCTCGCAAAAGCGGCCCGTCGCGTCCACGCCCTCACCCAGATCGGTAATCTCGGTATGCTTGGACGATTCCACGATTGCCCCGCCCTCGACCTGGGCCAACACCAGTCGCGACGACACCGTTCCCAGGTCGATCGCGGCCACCTTATAGCGTTTGCAATTTGTCATTGCGAGCTCCCCTCCGGGCGCTATTTGCCGTTGGACGCGACCGTCTGGCCCTCGACGCCGTTAAATCCAAACAGCATATCGAGCGTCTTGATGTACCACGGTGCGTCCTTGCCGACCTCTTCGATCTCTTTGGCCACTTCACTGGCATTCTTGGCGTTTGAGGACTTTTTGCTCGACGACGAATCCGAATCCTCGTCCAGACCCTGCACTTCAATCCTCTTCTCGCCGGGCATCACCAAGCCCAGGTCCTCGGATGCCGCATCCTTGATACCCTCCTCCGAGAGCAGCTTGTCGACGCTTTTTTGCAGCCCATCATTGTATTGCTGGCGAATCTCGACCTGCTTGGCCAAGATATCGCTCGAACGCTTTGCCACGTACAGGTCGCGCACGGGGAAATACAGGCTCACGAGCACCAGGGTAACGACGATGCCGATGAATAGCCCTCGCTGAGGACCGTGGGTAAAGTCGTAGATCGCCTTGACCACCGCGTTGTCGTTGGCGTAGTGCATAAAGTCCGAGCCCGAAAAACGGTTCGAGGGCCTGCTCGACCTGTCGTGCGTCTGGGCCGAGGGACGCGACGCATGTGTCGAACGTGCCGGGCGCACCGGTCCATCTGATGAAGTATTCACTTGAGCATTGGGGCGCGAGGTACTTGTCGGGCGCTGCATGGAGCGGTCGGCGCCGGCGTAGGCGGACCCACCGAGCTGCACCGTGCGCGCACGGCGAGGCGACGGCTCACGCGAACCGGCGGAATAGTACCTGTTGTCGTAAATCTGATCCATGTGCGCCTTGTGCGGTTGAGGTTTGTTTGCGCTAAGTATTCTAGTTATAGCACGAGCGCGCGCACCACCTTCGGCGGCCTTTGCTCGACATAAAAAAGGCGCTGAGCCATATGGCCCAGCGCCCACAGCGCTTTGCGGCGTCCAGCCAAGGCGGGGCGGAACCGAGTCAGCCTCCCCCTCGCCAAATTCGCCTGTTTAGCGAATGTTGTAGAACGCGGCCTTGCCGGCGTAGCGCGCGCTGCCCTCGAGCTCGTCCTCGATGCGGATGAGCTGGTTGTACTTGGAGATGCGGTCGCTGCGGCACGGGGCGCCCGACTTGATCTGGCCGGCGTTGACGCCCACGACCAGGTCGGCGATCGTGGAGTCCTCGGTCTCGCCGGAGCGGTGGCTCACGATGCAGGCATAACCGGCCTCCTTGGCGGTCTCGATGGCCTCGAGCGACTCGGTGAGCGTGCCAATCTGGTTGACCTTGACCAGGATCGCGTTGGCGGCACCCAGCTCGATGCCCTTCTTGAGGCGCTCGGTGTTGGTGACGAACAGGTCGTCACCCACCAGCTGCACTTTGTTGCCAATGCGGCGGGTAAGCTCGACCCAGCCGTCCCAGTCCTCCTCGGCCATGCCGTCCTCGATGGAGATGATGGGATAGGTGTCGACGAGCTTCTCCCAGTAATCGACCATCTGGGCACTCGTGTACTCAACACCCTCGCCCTTGAGCTCGTACATGCCGGTCTCGGCGTTGTAGAACTCGGTCGAAGCCGGATCCATGGCGTACATGAAGTCGACGCCGGGCTTAAAGCCGGCCTTTTCCACGGCCTTGGTGATGTACTCGAACGGCTCGGCATTGGTCTTGAGGTTGGGCGCAAAGCCACCCTCGTCGCCCACGCCGCCGCCCAGGCCGGCCTCGTGCAGCACGCCCTTGAGGGTGTGGTAGACCTCGGCGCACCAACGCAGGCCCTCGGCAAAGCTCGGAGCGCCCACCGGCATGATCATGAACTCCTGGAAGTCGACGTTATTGTCGGCATGTACGCCGCCGTTGAGGATGTTCATCATGGGCGTGGGCAGCAGGTGAGCGTTGACGCCGCCCAGGTACTGGTACAGCGACAGGCCCGACGACTCGGCAGCGGCGCGGGCAACGGCCAGCGACACGCCCAGGATGGCGTTGGCACCGAGCTTGTTCTTGTTGGGGGTACCGTCCGCGGCAATCAGCGCGGCATCGACGGCGCGCTGGTCGAAGGCATCGAGGCCCACGACGGCGTTAGCGCACTCGTTGTTGACATGCTCGACGGCCTGCGAAACGCCCTTGCCCAGGTAGCGGCTCTTGTCGCCATCGCGCAGCTCGCAGGCCTCAAAGGCGCCGGTCGAAGCACCCGAAGGCACCATTGCGCGGCCAAAGCTGCCGTCCTCGAGCACGACCTCGACCTCGACGGTGGGGTTGCCGCGGCTGTCGAGCACCTCGCGACCGTAGACGTCCAAAATATCGCTCATGTTGTCTCCCTCTCACTTGGAAACGGGTTGAATGCTTGGCAACGCGGCTTACACGCTGTAGCGACGTGCAGGTTCATAAGTTAGCCTTGTCGCACTTTTTGCATTATGCCCTAAGTTAGCCAAGGGATACAATCTTTTTTAAAAAATAATGGGGCGATGGGACAA
>USKL01000064.1 GCA_900555225.1 uncultured Collinsella sp. | reverse complement strand
GCGTTGCGGTCAAAGTATTTGATGGGCAGCGTCTGCATATGGGTAAACATTTCATCGCGCAGGCGCTTCAGGGTGCCCTGGGTAACGTAAGCCATCATACGGGCCTGGGCAAAGGCGGTAACAATGCCGATGCCGTAAAAGCCTGCCGTGCGGGCGATGGCATGGGCCAGGCCGGAAAAATCACTGCTCTGCTCTTTCAGCAGGGGCAGGATGTAGCCATCGATCAAGGTCTGCATGAACAAAGTGCCCTGCACGTTGGCAAACACGCTGACAAAAATGCAGATGACGACCGCAACGGCCACCGCGGCCAACCTTAACCACTTTTGCTTTCTGCTCAGCCATTGTTATCGCCTCCCTTTTCGTCAAAGTCGCCGGAGCCTTTGGTCTGGCTGTTATAAACTTCCTGATAGATGGGGTTGGTGGCCAGCATTTCGGCCGGGGTACCGTAACCACTGATCCTGCCGTTATCCAGCACGATCACATGGTCGGCGTTTTCCACGCTGGAAATACGCTGGGCAATAATGAACACCGTGGTGCCGGGAATCTTTTCGGCAAAGCTCTTGCGGATCTTGGCGTCGGTGCCGGTATCCACAGCGGAGGTAGAGTCGTCCAGAATCAGGATGCGGGGCTTTTTCAGCAGAGCACGGGCAATGCAAAGGCGCTGCTTCTGGCCGCCGGAAACGTTAGTGCCGCCCTGGTCAATGTGGGTGTTGTATTTATCGGGGAAGCGCTCAATAAATTCATCGGCGCAGGCCTGCTTGCATGCCTCCTCGATCTCGGCATCGGTGGCATCCTTATTGCCCCAGCGCAGGTTTTCGGCAATGGTGCCGCTGAACAGTTCGTTTTTCTGCAGCACCATGGCAACGCTGTTGCGCAGGATCTCCAGGTCGTAATCGCGTACATCCACGCCGCCAATGTACACATGACCGGCGGTGGTATCATACAGGCGGGGCAGCAGCTGCACCAGGCTGGTTTTTGCGCTGCCGGTGCCGCCGATGATGCCGATGGTCTCGCCGCTCTTAATGTGCAGGTCGATATCGTCGAGCGCCTGGCGCTTCGCATGCGCGGAGTACTTAAAGCTCACGTGGTCAAAGTCGATGGAGCCATCGGCGACCTCGAGCACGGGCTCGGCGGGATCGGCGATCGTGGGCTCGGCGGCCAGCACCTCGGTGATGCGGTGCGCCGATTCGTCGGCCATGGTCACCATGACAAAGATCATCGACAGCTGCATCAGACTCATCAGAATCTGGAAGCCATAGGTAAAGATCGAGGAGAGCTGGCCCACGTCGAACAAGGTGCCCTGGCTCGTGATGATGAGCTTGGAGCCCAGGTAGATGATGACGACAAACGCGCCGTTGACGCAGATGTTCATCATGGGGTTGTTAAAGGCAAGCAGCTTCTCGGCGCGGGTGAAGTCCATCTGGACGTCGCGCGCAGCGGTCGCGAACTTCTCCTTCTCAAAGTCTTCGCGCACATAGCTCTTAACTACGCGCATGCCGGTGACGTTTTCCTCGACGGACTCGTTAAGGGCGTCGTACTTGTGGAACACGCGCGAGAAGATGGGACGCACCTTAAAGATGATAAAGAACAGTCCAAAGCCCAGCAGCGGAATGATGACCAGGTAGACCATAGCGACGCTGCCGCCCATGATAAATGCCATGGTAAAGGCGAAGATCAATACCAGCGGCGCGCGCACGGCGATACGGATGATCATCATAAAGGCCTGCTGCACGTTGTTGATATCGGTGGTCAGGCGCGTGACGAGCGAGGAGCTCGAGAACTCATCGATGTTGGCAAAGCTGAACGTCTGGATCTTGTAGAACAGGTCGTGACGCAGGTTCTTAGCGAAGCCGCAACTCGCATGGCTGCAGGTGACGCCGGCAGCGGCGCCAAAAGCAAGCGACGTCAGCGCGATGAGCACCAAAAAGCCCGCGGTGGGAAGCATTTCGGCTACGGTGGCGCCGTCTTTGATGGCGTCGATCAGGTTGGCGGTGATAAATGGAATCAGCATCTCGCAGAGCACCTCGCCAAGCACGAGCAATGGCGTGGCAACAGTGACTTTCATATAGTCGCGGATGCTGCCCATGAGGGTTTTAATCATCCAGTTCCTCCCAGGTTACACGGATTTTCTCGAGCATTTCGGCGAGCTGCTCGCGCTCGTCGTGGGTGAGGGCACCAAAGGCCTGTTCTCTAAAGCGGATGCGGGCCGCCTGGTCGATGCGGGCGTTTTCCCGGCCGGTTTCGGTCAGGCGAATGGTGAGCTGCCGTCGATCCTTGGGGTTACGGCTGCGCTCGATGAGGCCGTTGAGCTCGAGCTTGGACAGGATCTCGGAAAGCGACCCCGGCTTGAGGTCAAAGTGCATGCCGAGTTCCTGCTGCGACATCTCGCCGCCGGGTTGCTTGGCCAGCAGGCAGATGATGGGCGCCTTGCCGGACACGCCTCCGCCATGAAAATGCATGTAATGGCCGCAAAAGCCCAGGCCATTGAGGATGCGCTTGGCAAGCTTGTCTTCTGAGCTAACCGCTTCGGGTGCATCCGCCGACTGTGACGGGTCGCCGTCGGGCTCGTGCGAACAAAGGTTAAGAGGTTCATCGCACATGAATTAGTGTTGCTCCTTTCTTTAGTTAGGTAGTGGAATTGTTTTGTGCCTAACCAATCTAGGAGCATGAGAAATGAATGTCAAGGTACCAAACTTATTAAGTTACGGCGCTTTACCAAACGCCGTAACCGCTCGACGCTGCAAGCGTTCCTAAGCGGCAATCTGACGTTCAATCGTCGGGCATGGCCGCAAGGCCTATGCCCCCCATTTCCGAAACCTTTCCGCAACAATGCGCTCTTCGCGACCCTGGCGCCCGCTCACAACGTCCCCTGCGCTACACTTAGTCGCACTGTGGCGCTGCTGCGCCGTGCCCGAACCAAGGGAGACCCTCATGAAGAACACTCAGCTGCTGCTGATCAACGATATGTGCGGCTACGGCAAGGTCGCGCTTTCCGCCATGCTGCCGGTGCTGTCGCACATGGGCTACCGCATCCACAACCTGCCGACGGCACTTGTGTCCGATACGCTCAACTATCCCAAGTTCTACATCCACGACACCACCGAGTACGTGCGCCAGAGCCTCGCCATCTGGGAGGAGCTCGGCTTTGAGTTCGACGCCATCTCTACCGGCTTTATCGTGACCGAGGAAGAGACGCGCATCATTTCGGACTTCTGCCACCGTCGCGCGCAAAAGGGTACCAAGGTGTTCGTCGACCCCATCATGGGCGACAACGGCAAGCTCTACGCCGGCGTGCCCGAGTCCACGATCGGTCTCATGCGCAGCCTGCTCGAGTGCGCCGACTATGCGGTGCCAAACTACACCGAGGCGTGCCTGCTCACCGATACGCCCATTGCCGAGCAAATCACGCCCGATGAGGGCCGCACTCTTGTGGATGCCGTGCGTGCCCTGGGCGCCAAGTCGGTGGTCATTACGAGCGCTGTGGTCGACGGTGCGAATGTCGTCATCGGTTACGACCATGTGGCGGGGGAGTACTTCACGATTCCCTTCGACCTGATCCCGGTCTATTTCCCGGGCACGGGCGACACGTTCTCGGCGGTGCTCGTCGGCCGCGTTATGGCAGGTTGGAGTCTGCAGCGCGCGACGTCCGATGCCATGCGTGTGGTGGCTGAGCTTATCGAGCGCAATGCCGACCAAGAGGACAAGTCCGCCGGCCTGCCCATCGAGGCCTGCCTGGATGTGATTGACCATGAGTAATGCTGGCGAGGGCGGCGCCAAGCCTGTGGGCGAGAACAAGCCGCTCGGCGCGCCGCGGGGCAAGCGGCCGCGTATCCGCGTGAGCTGCGTGGACCAGCTGGGTGCGTGTCGCTGCCACCATGGCCACAAGCCGGGCGACGTTTTTGACTTTGACCGAGATCGCGGCAAGATGTGCGCCATGGCCTGCCATGTGGGCTTTCCCTATATCGATATCCTGCGCTATGGCGGAACCGTGCCTGGCAACGAGCCCGGTACGGCAAAGTTCTGCTGTCCCGAGGTCGATACGCTGAACGTCTGGCTTGCCGAGATCGTCGACGAGTAGTCGAGCGCAATGTGACAAAGGGACAGTCCCTTTGTCACATTCGCCGGTGGTGTTCCTTCTATTGTGCTTGTAATCTCAAATCTCTGCATTTCATCCGATTTTAGGTTCTAAAAATTCTACGTTTTATCGATAATCAAGCGTATAAAACTTTGCATTTCATTTGATGACACTGAGGGGAGAGCCTATGCTGCGCAGGAAAATAGCGGCAGAGCTGGAGCGCTGGCTGAAGTCTGTCGAGCAAAAGGCCTTATTCATTACGGGTTCTCGCCAGATCGGCAAAAGCTATTCGATTCGCGCATTTGGCAAAGCCAACCATGCAACCTACATCGAGCTTAACCTCATGGAAAATCGCCAGGCAAAAGATGCTCTTCTCGAGGCGCGGGATGCCGATGATTTCATCAGCAGGGTGACGCTTCTTTCGGGAAAGTCGATTGCACCAGGCAAAACGCTCGTGTTTATCGATGAGGTCCAAGAGGCCCCCGACATCATGACGATGGCAAAGTTCCTTGTTGAGGACGGGAGGTGCCGCTGGGCGTTTTCGGGGTCAATGCTCGGGACTCAGTTCAAGGGCGTCAGGTCCTATCCCGTGGGGTATGTCCACGAGCTTAGGATGTTCCCGCTCGATTTTGAGGAGTTTTGCTGGGCAACCGGGGTGAGCGAGGGGGCTCGCCAAACGATACGTAACGCGTGTATCAGCGAGAGGCCCATTCCTGATTACATTCATGACGCGATGATGGCAAACTTCAGGACCTATACCGTTGTCGGCGGAATGCCGGAGGTCGTGCAGCGTTTCCTTGACACGCAGGGCGACCTTGCCTCTGTTCGTCAGCTACAGTCAGAGCTCAACGAACAGTACCGACGGGATATTTCCAAGTATGCAAGCGGGCGTGCCCTTCAGGTGCAGAGCATCTACGATCAGCTCCCCATTATGCTTGAGGGCGAACACAAGCGTTTCGTGCTCAATTCCATTGACCCCAAGGCGCATTATGAGAAGTACCAGCGAGATTTTGTCTGGCTTGTCGATGCCGGCGTTGCTCTCAAAGCCGATATCGTAACCGAGCCAAAGTCGCCCCTGCTCAAGACGGCACGGCCATCGCAGTTCAAGCTATACCAATCGGATACGGGCATGTTGATGGCGCGCTACCCCGTTGGAGTCGCCCAAGCGGCGTATCTTGATAGCAAGGAGCCCAATCTGGGCGGCATTTACGAAAACGTGGTGGCCCAGCAGCTGGCTGCCCAAAATCGCCAGCTTTACTACTATCAGACAAAAAAGCGCGGTGAAGTGGACTTTGTGGTCGACGGACCGGATGGGACGGCTGTTCCGATCGAGGTTAAATCGGGCTCCTATTACCACGCGCACGCTGCGCTCGGTCATGTGCTTGATACGGCTGAATATGGCGTAAGGCTCGGGATTGTTTTCTCGAGAGGCAACGTTGAGCGCAACGGAGCGGTTCTCTATTTGCCGCTATATGCGACCTGGGCCCTTTCGGATGTTTTGGGCGACTCCTGCGCCGAGGGGATAAAGCTGGAGGTCAAGCCGGTCTAGGGCCGGTCCCGGATGTGGCAAAGGGACAGTCCCTTTGTCACATTCATGAGTGTGGATTTTCTCCCACCGAGATAACGAGCGTGGATTTTCTCCCGTTTAGAGCGCACTCGAACGCTCAAAGTGGGAGAAAATCCACGCTCGTTTTATGCCGATGGCGTGGCCCGTGTGCCCGCGCCGCCCGAGCGCCTACAGCTGCTCGAGCATGGCGGTGCAACCGGCGAGTACATCGCGGTAGGTGGCGTCGAAATTGCCGGTGTACCAGGGGTCGGCCACGTCGCCGGGGCGATCGGTCCAATCGAGCAGGCGCGAGATCTTGCCATCGGGGTCCTTCCCAAAAATTCGGTACAGGGCGCGGGCGTTCTCGTCGTCCATATAGACAATGTGGTCCCAGTCGCCATACTCCGCGCGACGCACCTGACGTGCGCGATGTGCGACGACGGGAATCCCGACCTCGCGTAGCTTGGCAACGGTACCGTGGTGTGGCGGGTTGCCGATCTCCTCGGTCGAGGTCGCCGCGGAATCGATGGCAAACTCCGCCTCGCGCCCAGCGCGGCGCACGAGCTCGGTAAACACCGACTCGGCCATCGTCGAGCGGCAGATGTTTCCATAGCAGATGAACAGTACACGTTGCATATGCGGTTTCCTTTCGATCGCCATCATCGAGCTCGAGTATCGCATCTACGCCTGCGCCATCGCCCTCTTGCGTTCCCAGCGAGCCAACTTAATCGTCACCAGCGTAAGCACCCAGGCCACAAGCGAGAACGCGGCACCCACTGCGCCTACATATGCAATGCCAACGCTGCTTACCACGGTGCCGCCCACTGCGGTGCCAAACGAGATGCCGACGTTAAACGCCATGGGCTCAACCGAACTTGCGAGTACCATCGACTTGGGATGGCGGCTGCGTGCCACGTCCATAAAGTGCGTGATGCACGACACCGAGAACAGGTACATGAGCAGCGCCAGGCTAAAGACAAAGACCAGCGCGAGCGGCATGGTGCCGCCCACAGCAAACAGTCCGAGTAACGCTGCAGCCTGCAGCACAAACGTCACGAGTAGCGCCTTCATGCCAAAGCGCGCATCGATCCATCCGCCCAGGATGTTCGAGATCAGGCAGAACACGCCGTAGGCCATGAGCGTGGTACTGGCTTCGACCGTGCCCATGCCCAGCACCTGCTCAAGATAAGGCGTCACGTAGCCGTAGAAAACGTAGACCGACCCCACGCCAAACAAAAAGATGAGCATGCCGGTGATGATGCTCGGCTCGCGTAGCAGACCCGCCTGCTCGCGAAAAGTGGCGGGCTCGTCGGTTTGCCCAGCGCGCGGCATAAACGCCACGAGCGCTCCGCAGATCAGAACGGCAAAGGCCAGCGTGCCGTACATGGCCACGTGCCAATCGAGCGTGTCGGCCACAAACTTGCCGATCGAAGTGACAAAGACCATTGCCACGGAAAACGCACCATATACCACCGAGATGGCAAGCGAAGTTTGCTGCGGAGACAGAAGCTCGGGGATGTACGTCACGCCCACGGCGAGCAGTGCGCCCGAGACGGAGCCCAGGATGATGCGCGAGATGAACAGCACCTGGAAGTTGGGCGCCAACGCCATGACCAGGTTGCCGAGCACAAAGACGATGCTGTAGCACACGAGCAGCTGGTAGCGGCGAAAACGCCCCGTACTGAGCGCGAGCACCGGCGTCGAGATAGCGTAGATCAGTGCGAACACGCTAATAAGTTGGCCTGCGGTGGCAAGCGATACGCCGAGTTCCGTCGCTAGGTCGCTTTCGATGCCGATGACCACGAACTCGGAGCAGCCGAGCGAGAATCCCAACAGCACGAGCAGCGCCAGGCAAAGATTGGTGCGCGCGGGGGAGAGCGCGGCGGCGGTTGACTTACTTTTTGGCGTGGTTGCGGCGGTCAAGGTTGTCACTCCAATGTCGCGTGAATAAGCGGGATTCAATCCCTGCAACTCTAACAGAATGTGACAAAGGGACAGTCTCTTTGTCACATTCGCGGCGTGGCTGCCGCCTAAACCGTCACAACATTCGATGAAAATCGCGATTTTGGCG
>USKL01000063.1 GCA_900555225.1 uncultured Collinsella sp. | reverse complement strand
GACACGGGTTGCGGGTCCGCAGATACCGCAGCCCGTGCAGATGGAGAATGCTCCTCATGTTGAGGAGCCGGCGTGCCACCCCCATCCAGGACATAGTCGACGGTACGACGACCGAAGACCGCACTGACTGTCGGCAGGACCACCGACTGCGTGTCGGCGCGTCCAAGCATCTTGATGGCAAAGGTCGAGCCCGCGGGGAACGAGACCGTGAGCCTGGAGCCGTCGTCAGCCGTGGCGCGGGCATTGAGCAAAAGCCCCGCGTAGGAAGCCTGACGCGCCTTGACACGCTCGACAACCTCGGCCCATTTGCGCTGCAGCTCTCCGGCATCCTCGACCGCGGGCGTCTCGGCAGTACCGGCGGCGGCAACCTGGGCGGCATTGTTGGACTGGGGCTTAGGTGCCGGAGCGGTGGCAGGCGCGGGAGCCGCAACGGGCTGAGGCGTCGGAGTCGGCGCAGGCTGAGGTGCAGGCGCTGCAGGCTTGGAAGCTGACACGGACGCAGAACGGGACGCAGGCTGGGCAGCCGGAACAGCAGCACCACGGTCCCAAGGCATACCGCCCTGGCGCGCGGACGTAGCAGCGGGGGCAGCGGATGCCGCCGGAGCGGCAGCACGAGCGCCCGAAATTAGCGTCGGCTGTTGGGCAGCAGCGGGTACGGATGCTGCAGGCGCGGCGGCCTGAGCAGCAGCCACGCTCGCCGGCACGGCGCCGTTGGCAACCATGGCCTCCAAGCGGGCCACGCGCTCGGCCAATGCCTCAATCGTTAAATCGGCCTCGGGACGTGCCAGGCGCGTGCAGGCGATCTCGAGCACCAGGCGCACGTCGCTCGCGCCCCTCATCTCCAGTGCGGCATCGTCGAGCACCGTCAGCACACGGGCCAGGCGGTCGGCAGGATGCTCGCCAAAGGCAGCGGCCTCGGCAGCAAGCGCCTCGGCCTGCTCGGAGCCGCCCTCAAACAGCTCGGCACGGGCACCGGCAACGCAGGCAACGTACACGTCACGCACATGCGCCACCAGGTCGCGCGTCAGCTCCAGCAGGTCGTTTCCTTCCTCGACCTGCGCACGGATCAGTCCATAGAGCTCGGCAACATCGCGATCGGCAATGGCGCGGGAAAACTCGCCCAGAATCTGGTCCGAAACCTCGCCTAAAAGCGAGCGGGCGTCGTCCGCATGCACAGAACCGTTGCCAAAGACGCTCAGCTGCTCCAGCGTGGACAGCGCGTCGCGCATACCGCCCTTGGCATGGCGCGCCACGATAGCCAGCGCCTCATCGTCGTAATCGAAGCCCTCCTGCTCGCACACGTATGCCAGGCGACGCTCGATATCCTCGTTGCCGATGCGATGGAAATCGAAACGCTGGCAGCGCGAGAGGATGGTCTCCAGAATCTTTTGCGGGTCGGTGGTGCACAGCACAAAGATCACGTGTGCCGGCGGCTCCTCGAGCGTCTTGAGCAGCGCGTTGAACGCCGCCGTCGTGAGCATGTGGACCTCGTCGATGATATAGATCTTGTACTTGCCGCGCACCGGGGCAAAGTTGACGGAGTTGATGATCTCCTCGCGCACATTGTCCACGCCCGTGCGGGAGGCGGCATCGAGCTCGTAGACATCGGGGTGGTTACCCTCGGCAATGAGCTCGCACTCCTCGCAAGTACCGTCGGGCATGCAGCCGCTTGCACCCTCGGCGCGCGCCGCCTCGGCATTGCGGCACAGCAGCGCCTTGGCCAGAATGCGCGCCATGGTGGTCTTGCCCGTGCCGCGCGGTCCGCAGAACAGGTAGGCGTGGGACAGGCGCCCCTCGGTGATGGCGTGCTCGAGCGTCGAGACGATATGCTGCTGGCCCACCACGGAGTCAAAGGTGAGCGGGCGATACTTTCGGTACAACGATTCCATGGGTGCTCCCCCGGGTATACTGAGTCTTGTTGCCGCGGCGGCCATGCGGTCGCACGGCATACTGCATTCCAT
Organism: uncultured Collinsella sp.; assembly: GCA_900555225.1. Taxonomy (GTDB): domain Bacteria; phylum Actinomycetota; class Coriobacteriia; order Coriobacteriales; family Coriobacteriaceae; genus Collinsella. Next base: position 5,777 of record USKL01000063.1, on the reverse strand, counting down.
AATAACCCGTACGGCGAGCCCGCCGCGATAGGAGTCCAAAGAGCATGGCAGACGCAGAGAGCAACCTCGTTCCCTCCGAAGCAGCCGACCAGGTCGAGGTCGCGCTCGAGGAGCAGGCCGCAGCCGACGACGGCATCCTGTACCTCAACGAGTACCAATACGAAAACGACCTCGTCACCGACTTCGCCCGCCTGGTCGCCTCGCCCAGGCGTCGCGGCTCGCTGTATGTCGCCGCGGCAATTGCCGCGCTCATCGGCATCGGCATGCTGGTGGCCGGCGGCAACTGGATCAAGTTTGGCGTCGTCTTGATCGTATTCGGCGCCTTTTTGGCCTGGTGGAGCAAAAACCTGCACCACACCCTCGCCCGCGACTTTATCGACGCCGTTGAGGCCGACGAGTCCATGGGTGGCCGCTATCGCCGCGTCGCCGCCAACGAGGACGGCCTGATGGTTTGGGGCACGAGCGGCAAGTCGCAGTTCTTCCCGTTTGAAAAGCTCGACCACGTGCTCGACGGCGAGCGCATCTTTGTGGCCATGTTCGCCGACCAGGGCGTGACGATCCCTAAGGACACCTTTGTCCGCGGCGATGCCGAGCAGTTCGGTCCCTTCCTTAAGGCGCGCATCAACAAAAAGCTCCGCATCGAGACCAAACGCAAGAAGATGAAGGCAGAAAAGGCCGCTGCCGAAGCAAAACAGGGCGACAAGCCCCAGGAGACCAAGGGCAAGCAGCGCAAGCAGAAGAAGAGCAAGAAGAAGCGGTAGGCCGGCCGACACCGAAGGCGCCTCGTCCCGCGCCCGATTCCGAGCCGGGGCGCCTGGAATCGGGCGCGCGTACCGCCAATGGACCCGTTTTGCCTTGCTCTCGAGCTATTTCACTTCAAACCTTAAGAGCCTCCGCTCCGGCAGATCGGTCATCTTCATCGTGTAAGTCCCGGGAAATGCCTTCTCAAAACGGACGGTCTCGTAACCTTCGAAATAGTCGTTGGTGTTTTGCATCATGAATGGGACGAGCAACTCGTTCTCCGCCCCAACCTGTACGGCAAACGCAGCAGAACCGCCCAGGGCCGGCATTGCCTGCGTTATCAGATCGGTATTGACCACAAAGTCATAGTTTGGCGCGTGCTCCGATACCAAATGCCAAGCATACGTTTTGATTCCGCCTTCGACATTGTCCTTATTCCTGACACGCATCTTTACGGCGATAACACATGTGGTGTCGGCGTCCTTCAATTTCGTTTTCGTATCCACGATGCCATATTTTGAATAATCATCATGCGCACGCTTGAGATACTCGCGCGGCGTGAGCAGCTCCGCCCCGTCTATGCAAAACGAATACCCGTCAGTCGCCACATCCTTCTAACCCAGAAACGCCCCATCCATCGAGAGCCATTCGCCCTCCGCATAATATTTCTCAGGAATGACCGTCCGGTTCCCGTTAACGGCGCTCACCCTCATGCCCGCAAGGCCGGTAGCAGCACAGCCGAAAAGAGCGAGCACCGCCCTTCTTGTCCACAGGGTCTTCTTCATCGCGCTCACGACCTTTCCCGAACTTTCACAACGGCACCGTCGCGCATGCAGTAAACCCGATCGGCCAGCTCCTCGAGCACCTCTCCGTCATGGCTGGACAGAATAACCTCGCGACCCGCTGAGGCCGCCATCGCCACAACGCGCTTGAGCATTTCAACGCCCGCTTCGTCGAGGGCATTCGTTGGCTCATCGAGAACAAGTAGCTTCGGCTTTTCCATAATTGCCGCAGCTATCCCCAGACGTTGCTTCATCCCAAGCGAGTATGCTCGGAACTTCTTTTTTTCGTCTGCATCGAGCCCCACGAGCCGCAGGGCAGAGCGAATGTCCTCGGGGGTGGCAACGCCCTTGATCTGAGCGATGAGCTCCAGATTGTCGTAGCCAGACAGATATCCCAAAAAGGAAGGCGCCTCGATCAACATCCCCAGACTCGGCGGGAACGAGATGTCCGCCCCAAGCCTTTGGCCATCGATAGAGATTTCGCCTTCGGTAGGCTTGATCAACCCGCAGACCGCTCGCATAAGCATGGTCTTACCCGAACCGTTTATCCCCTGAAGCCCAGCCACAGTCCCAGGGTCAACCTCGATGGACGCGTTGCGCAGAACATCGTTTTTGCCCATGCGCTTCGATATGTCCCTAACGATCACGCTCATATCTTGTCCCCCTTTTCTATAAGGTCGGCCCTTCGAAACCACAGTCCACCCAACGATAGGCATAACGACATAATCACAATTGAAAACAAGACGCTCGAGCCCGTCGCGATTCCCTCTTTGACAATTCCGCCCCAGCGCAACAGCATTAGGGCGTTGCCTAACAGCACCAAATGCCGCGCAAATGCCGAACAGATCAGGTAGCTCATTAAAACCACAAACGAGACCGACGGCCCAAGTACAAAGCCAATCGCTGCCTGCGCAAACGCAAGCGCCTCGAAAGCAAAAAAGAGACCTGTGAAAAACGGCAGCGCATCCGCCTCGCCAGCTTTGAGAAACCACGGCGCCAAATTAGCCAGCTGAAGCGACTCATCATGAATGACCGCGCTGAACGAGGCGCTCACCATCAAGCTCCAAATCACAACAGAGCAAACCACCACGAGCAGCGAAAATGCCGTTACCGCCGCCACCAAGATAAAACGCGAGACCCACCAAAGGGTTCTTGACCGGCATCGAACAAGCGCTTGCAAACCAAACCCGTGCAACGATTCGGTCGGATAGTCGAGTGTTGTATAGAGAATAAGCAGAATGAGAAATAGCCATCCTAGCGGAGGCACAAACATGACCCCGGGCCTAGGCTCAAACGGAGCAGATCCGGCAAACACGAGCGCAAGATTATCCGCAAACCCCAAGGTATCCGTTCTAACCCCATACACAGAAGACAAGCCGTAGGCGTACACCAAGTTCGCAACGGTCACTGCCGCAATTGCAATAAAAGTAAGGATGTTCTTCTTCAAAACGGTCCTCAGGTCCGCGGCGACCAGCCTAAACAGCATCAGACCACCTCGCGTCTTTTCCACGCCCCAGAAAAAGCCAACGAAGCAAGGGTCAATAATATGATTTCCGCAAAACCGGCTCGAATGTCTGGCCAGTTATTCAGCGATTCCGACCTGATGCTGTTGAGGATATTGCAGTTAAACCCCACACAAGCCATTACGCCGAAGATCCAGCCATTTGCAAAATGCCACGCAACCATTAGCAGATACGGGACAATTATCGCTTTGATTCTGCTACGAAACAAAATTGAGAAGCCAGTTACAGCCATGGATAAAGTCCCGAGCGTGACAGCATCGAACAGCGTGTATGCGAGCACATATGACAAAGGATGCGAATAAAATAGACCGGAGAAGTAGCTATGCAGGTAAAGTCCTACGTAAGTCGACTCATCGACCCGAGGAAGATACGCAGGAAAAAGCATCGAGACGATCAGGAAATTGACGAGCAGAGGAATGGCAGTCACTGTAAACGCGGAGAGGAAAGCAGACAGCATCTTTACGTTCACGTACGCCTTTCTGGAAACGCGCGTGCATATCTGCATGTCATAACCACTCAAACGCTCAAAGAGACACGACCAAGATCCAGCCAACATTGCAAGCAGGGGCAGTGCATAGAAAAACACCGACGCAGACAGTGGCGCGTTCGCGCTCACAACAATCCAGTTACCGAAGCTGCTTTCACGTGTTTGACCGAGATAATTTTCGGCTTGCACGCCAACGCCGTAACCAAAAGAAAGAAGGTTGTGGCGCTCTTTTTCCAAATTTGCCCACGGCTCCAGCGCGGCAGCTATTGCAACTGCGACCGCAATCAAGAGAGCAAGGATAAAAGCTGGACGTCTAATCGTTTTCGACAGTTCGTATCTTGCGAGCTTTTGGTTCATACGTCCTCCTCCCCCTTCCGACCCAGAAAGCCGGAAGGGAGCCATTTCAAACAACTATGCGGGAAGCTTGTGGAAATGCCCGACGCAGTCGGGGCTCCATACGCCAATAACAGTGCCGTAGCCAGACTCCGCCCATGCAGTCAGTCGCGCCGCAGATCGCCCGTTCTCACGGACGAGGTTATACATTTCCCACTGTCCCTTGTGATTCGAACGATACGTTCCCTGAGTACAATTCATGCTGCCGCTACCGCTTGTGTTATACGCACCGTCTGTATATAACCGAAGCGGATTTCCCGTATGGCCCTGGATATCCAGATAGAGCGATGAGGAATCATCCTTTTGACGGTAGCCAGTTGCACTCGTCCCGGCACATTGAAAACTAAATGCCTTATCGGCATTGTTCGTACAGGTCGTAATTCCCGTATCGGCGTTTTGAGTAATGCTGGAAACCTGAGAGGTGTCAAACTCCTCTTGTGCAAACGATGCAGCGGGAACCCCTAGGGACAGACCAGCTGCAATCACCAAGCCGACTCCGATTCGAGCAATAGCGCTCCTTGGCTTAATCATGGCCTTCTCCAATCAAAAGCGGTTAACAATGCGTCGACGCACGGCAACCTTCGCATGAATAGAGAAAGATGTCTGTAAACACCCGCTATTGAGTTGATTGCTCAGGCGTTTACACGTTATTTACCTGCGATAACAATAAAATTAGCTCCGCCTTATTCTTGATCTTCAACTGGCGGTAAGATGCAGACCGCAGCGCTTGCACCGTAGATGCAGCGTAACCGACATCCTCCGCAATGGCCTTTGTCGTTGCCCCCTCTGCCGTCATCAGCAAAATTTGCGACTGAACATCAGAAAGGGAGCGCGACGTAAGCAGGGCCAGCTGGCGCACGCGGGCCGTTTCGGTGGACCCGTTCGCCCGGTACTCCAAGACGGCCTTCTCGTCCTCAACCGAGCGGGCGAGCGCGATGTGCGTAACGAACATGGGCACAGACCAGCAAACAATCACCGTTGCCACGACGACATTGACAGCCGAACTTTGCCCCAACAACGACGCGAGGAACAACGGCTCGAAAACCGTCAGATCCTGCACCATATTGAGCAAGACAGCCCAAACAGGAGCCGTCGCCCCGAAGCAAAGCATCCATATCCCAAGCATTTTGCGCTGCGGACAGCTTCGCATCACTATATATGTGAGCAGCACCCCCGTCAGCACCGCAAGTCCATGGATTCGCCCCCTAGCGACCGCATAGATTAAGGCAACCATGCCCATTGACACCAACGGCACGATAGCCCGAGCATGGGCATGCACCTTAAACGGACGCAGCCCAACAGCGAGCGAAGCCGTAGACGCCACGCCGCAAAACAGGACCGGCACAGCCATCAACGGAACGCGTATGCACATCAATGCCGCGATATAGATAAAAGACCATTCCACAGCAGATAGCACCGCCCATACGTACGGGCTTCCGAGCCAAATCGCTTCACCCGCTCTATCCAGCGCAGCGCCACGATTCGCTTTTCCACCCGCGTAGCGTAGCGACAGAAGCAGTCCGAGACCCAATGCGTAGCTTAAGAGGGAAAAGGCGACAGCCCGCGAAACACCGGACCCCCAATCGCTATCCGCCATTACCAAGGGCCCCGCCGCAAGGAGGATAAAGAATAATGTGAGCAGGTATCGAAACAGCCGGCGCGTTCGAGCTGATGCCACTATATCGTCAGCATGCCGCTGCGGTAGCTCATGCCCTACAGTATCGCCCTCACCCGCAAACAGCGCCACGAGCTCGCGTGAGCCCGCAACCGACGCCTTCCCGTATGCTCGGTGAAGCGTTGTTCTCACCGTCGATGGCTTCGTATCCGTCTCCTTGGCAATTTCCGCCGGCG
>USKL01000062.1 GCA_900555225.1 uncultured Collinsella sp. | reverse complement strand
AATCGACGGACTCATGAGAGACCGCCACGCTTGCACGCGATGCCATAATTCTGATAACGCACCGCGGCCCACCTGACGAAAAACAAATCCTTAACAAACGCCACAGCTTCGATACGAATCGAAGCGATTTCCAAACCCATGTACACAAAAAGCGCCTCGCAGTCTCAAACACATGAGGCTGCGAGGCGTACATCAAAGGCGGGATGAAAGTCCCAAGCAATCAATTACTGCGCTTTTGGCATCAGCGGATTCTCGCGCGTGAGGAGGTTCATGAACTCCTCGCCCGTGATGGTCTCCTTCTTATACAGATAACGAGCCAGCTCGTGGAGCTTAAACTTGTTCTCCTTCAGAATCTGCAAAGCGCGGTCGTGCGCATCCTCGATCAGCTTGGCGACAATCGCGTCCACGCGCTCGGCTGTACCGGGGGCGCAGGTGAGCGACGTGTCCTGATTGAGATACGCGTTCTGCACGGTACCGAGCGCCATCATGCCAAACTCGTCGGACATACCAAAGCGCGTCACCATATTACGGGCGAGCTTGGTGGCCTGCTCGATGTCGTTGGCGGCGCCGGTCGTCATCTCTCCAAAGATGAGCTCCTCGGCTGCGCGGCCACCGCAATAGACAGCGAGCTTGTCCAAGACCTCCTGGCGCGTCGTCAGGAAGCGCTCGTCCTCCTCGACCTGCATGGTATAACCAAGAGCACCGCTCGTGCGCGGCACGATGGTGATCTTCGTGACCGGCGCAGAGCCCTTCTGGCGAGCGGCAACGATGGCATGGCCGATCTCGTGATAAGAAACGACCTGCTTCTCGTGGTCGGACAGCACCGTGGACTTACGCTGTTGGCCGGCAATGACGACCTCCACCGACTCCTCGAAGTCGTCCTGGGTTGCACGCTTGCGACCCTCGCGAACGGCGCGCAGGGCGCCCTCGTTGATGATATTGGCCAGGTCGGCGCCCGAGGCACCGGGCGTGGCGCGGGCAATCGCGGTCAGGTCGATCGGCGGCTCGGTCTTCACGCTCTTAGCATGCAGCTCGAGGATGTTCTTGCGGCCGGTCAGATCGGGCAGCTCGACGGGGATGCGGCGGTCAAAACGACCGGGGCGCAGTAGAGCGGGATCGAGACTGTCGGGGCGGTTGGTTGCGGCAAGGACAACGATACCCTTGTGGTTATCGAAGCCATCCATCTCGGTCAGCAACTGATTGAGCGTCTGCTCGCGCTCGTCGTTGCCGCTAAAGCCGCCGCCATCGCGCTTCTTACCGATGGTATCGATCTCATCGATAAAGACGATACACGGTGCCTTTTCCTTGGCCTGCTTAAACAGGTCACGAACCTTAGCAGCGCCGCGACCGACAAACATCTCAACGAACTCAGAGCCCGAAATGCTAAAGAACGGAACACCGGCCTCGCCGGCAACAGCCTTGGCAAGCAGGGTCTTACCGGTACCCGGAGGGCCAACAAGGAGAGCACCACGCGGCAGCTTGGCGCCGATCTCCTCGTAGCGCTGCGGCTTCTCCAGAAAGTCGACGACCTCCTTGAGAGACTCCTTGGCCTCTTCCTGACCGGCGACGTCCTTAAAGGTCACGCCCACGTCCTTGGAGGCGATCACGCGCGCGCCGGACTTACCCAGTCCGCCGCCGCCAAAACCGCCGCCGCCAAAGTTCATCGACGGGCCGTCATCGCCCATAGCCTTCTTCATGCGGCGGTTGAGCCACCAGCCGATCAGGAAGAAAATCGCCATGGGAAGGATAAGGGTGAGCAGGTAGTAGGTCATCAAACCCGAGTTTTTATCGGGAACGACCGACTCCAGCGAAGCGCCAGACTCAAGCACGCGATCGGTAAAGCCCGCGTCATTCGGCACACCGGTCGTCTTGTAGGCGATGTTCTCGTCCTCGCCCTTCTTGGTGTAATAAATCGAGTAATCGTCCGTGTTGTACTCGACCTTGTCGACGCTCTTCTTATCGAGCGCTTTGACAAACGTCGAGTAATCGGTCTTCGTAATCTGCTGCGTGTGACCGATGTTGGGGAACAGAACGGTCGAGAGCACGAGGTAGACGACGAAGGCGATGAGCACGTAGAGAATCATATTCCGTCTACGTTTGTTGTCATCCATCTCCATCTGCTTGAACTCCATCTACTGGGGTTGATAATGCTTTCTAGAATACCCAACCCGGACGGCGATAAACCGACGCCGGGCACGAAAGGACAGAGATGGCATCACTGTAAGTCGGCAAGGTTCAAATCTATACGGGCAACTGATCGCGATAAAGCCCGCCACCACGGAACTCGTGCTCACCGGCCGCGGGCTGCTGCCGTTGGCCGACCTCGCGGACTTAGTCACCGAAATGCGTCCCATCAAACACTACTTCGACGAAGGCCTCCTAGCCCGCCAAGGCATCGAATACTAATTGATTCGTTTTCCGCCAACACCTACAGCTCATAAGGAAGTTGCGGTGGAATAGTACTTGTTTGACGGTCCGCAAGGGCTTTTCAGGAACTATTTCACCGCAACTTATCAGGGGTATCTGACGGATGAGCTAGGCGGTGGCGCGACCTAGCCAGTTGCCGCTGTGGTGGTAGATGGTGAACATGGTTGCGGTGATGAGCCAGGTTACGGGGTAGACCAGCAGTAGATGCTCGAGCGACGGATCGAAGGGCATGATCGCAAACACCCAGATCACCCTCAAGACAACGGTGCCAAAGATGGTGAGCATCATAGGCTGCAGACTCACGCCGGCGCCGCGGATGGAACCCGAGGCGTTCTCGATAATCGAGAAAATCGCATAGAACGGCGCAATGAAATGGAGGATGGTCGTGGTGTACGCCGAAATCGAAGCATCGTCGACAAACAAACACGACAGCGGGCCCGAGAACACCAGCAGCACGGCAGACAGGCCACCAATGAGCATAAACGACAGCACGAGCGACGTATGGTAGCCCTTGCGCATGCGCTCGTAGTTGCGCGCGCCAAAGTTCTGCGCCGAGAACGTAGTGATCGATACGCCGAGCGCCTCGGTCACCATCCAGATAATGCCATCCAGGCGCCCAGATAGACCCCAAGCAGTCGTGACATCGGCGCCAAACGAGTTGACCGACACCTGAATCAAAACGTTGGAAATCGAATACGCAGCAGACTGAAAGCCAAGCGGCAGACCACACGAGATCATGCTCTTACAAATACCAGAATCAATGCCGAGTTTGGACAGTGAAAGCCGCCACGCACCCGGTGCGTGCATCATACGAATCACGATCATCGTGGCGTTGGAGCAAATGGTCAGCGCCACCGCGATGCCACAGCCCAGCGCTTCCATGTGAAGCACGGCAACGAAGATGACATCCAGCACCGCATTAACAAGGCAGCCGGAAGCGATGATCACAGCGGGCCCGCGCGTGTCGCCCACGGCGCGCAGCAATGCCGTTCCCATATTGAGTAGAAGCGCCGCAACCATGGCGGCAAAATAGCAACGAGCATAGGCCACGCCCTCGGCCAATAGTTCATGCGGCGTGTTCATAAGCACCAGCATGGGCTCAACGAACACTATGCCAAGAATCGAGAAGGCGATGCCGCCCACCAGCGCGAGCGTCATGGCCGTATGGACCGATCGGCTCAGGCGCTCGTCATCGTGCTGGCCAAAAAACTGGCCCGTAATGACCGCGCAGCCAGCACCGACGCCGACACAAAAGCCAATGCAGAGCTCCGTAAGCACCATCGTGGCCTGAATGCCACCCAGCGCGAGCTTGCCGCCAAACTGACCGACGATATAGGTACCGATAAGCGTGTATGCCTGCTGAAAAAACGAACTAAAGAAGATGGGAACGCACAGCGACAGCAGCTGCTGCCAAATAACACCCTGCGTTACATCGATAGCCGTAGATTTCTTAGCCACACGCCCTCCCCACTAGCGTACGTCATACAACAAAACGGCAATTTAAGACCAAAGCCAATACCAGCTTAGCACCGACCGATATCGGCCGAAACGCCCCAAACCAGAGCCCGGTGCGAAATATCTGCCTAGCGATACAAACCCGGCTGGTAGTGATACTCATTGCTCACGTGCGGGCACAGCTGCCAAAAGGCGACGGCGCTCGCCGCGGCCACGTTAAGCGAATCGACCCCGTGCGCCATCGGAATGCGCACCGCGTGGTCACAGCCGGCAATGGTCTTGGCGCCCAAGCCGGCACCCTCGGTACCCATAAAGATTGCCAAGCGGTCAATCTCCTGCAGCACGGGATCGTCCAGCGATACGGAATCGTCCGTCAACGCCATAGCGGCACACGAAAAACCGGCATCGTGCAACGCGCTCAGACCATCATGCGGCCACACACGAGCCTCGCTGCCAATGCGCGTCCACGGCACCTGAAACACGGTGCCCATGCTCACGCGGGCCGAGCGACGGTACAGCGGGTCGCAGCACGTCGGGCTGACCAAAATACCGTCAACGTTCAATGCGGCAGCAGAGCGGAAAATCGCGCCAACATTGGTGTGGTCGACAATACCCTCGAGCACGCACACGCGCACCGGACGCTCCCCCGCCACCTCGACGACGCCACCCAAGAACTCATCAACCGGAATCTGACGCGGGCGACGAAACGCCGCAAGCGCACCGCGCGTCACGTTAAAGCCCGTCAACTGCTCCATGAGCTCCATGGAGGCGACGAACACAGGAACAGGACCCGCGCCCTCGCGCACGACTAGGCGCTCAAACAGCGGCATCATCTGGTCGAGCCAGCGTTCGCCCAAAAGAAAGCTCACCGGCTGATATCCGGCACGCACCGCGCGTTCGATGACCTTGGCACTCTCAGCGATAAAAATGCCCTTCTGCGGCTCCAACACGCAGCGAAGCTCACGCTCGGTCAGTCGCACGTAGGCATCGAGCCGCTCGTCCTCGAGCGAATCAATTCGCAGAACCTCAACGGCATCAGTCATAGCAGCCAGCCCGCACCCTTCTTTACAGCACGTCTATACCAAACGAGGCGACGCTAAGCGCCGCCCCATGCATTCAATCAACCCGATGATACCGTTCACGCCAGACGATTTACGCCTCAACGCGACGATACGTCACGAACTCATAATCGACACCCTCATCGCCCTCGCCAGAGGCAATCGTGGCAACCCCGTCGCGCCGCGCAACTTCCCACGCAGGATCGGCATCCAGATTAGGAAAGTACGTGTCCACGGCATGGGCGCAATGGTTGTGCGTGACCTCGGCCTCGGCGCAATACGGCAAAAACTGCCGATACACCTCACCGCCACCGATCACCCAGGCAACAGGCTCATCGGCTACCGCGGCGAGCGCCTCGTCAACGCTATGCACCACGTCAACGCCCTCGGGCGCAAAGCTATCGTCGCGCGTAAGCACGATATTGCGACGGTTCTTGAGTGGACGCCCACCGGGAAAACTCAGCAGCGTCTTGCGCCCCATGATGACCGGGCAGCCCTTGGTGCAGGCCACAAAATGGCGCATGTCGGCGCGATTGGACACCACCATGTCGCCCTCGCACCCAATGCCCCAATCGTCACACACGGCAACGATAGAAGATAGCTTACACGTCATGAGCACCACCTACACCGCAATGGGAATGTTCTTGACCTGCGGACCGTGCTCGTAGCCCTCCACAATCAGGTCGTCGGTCGTAAACGCATAGAAATCGTGCACGTCGGGGTTAAGCGTTACCTTAGGCGCCGCAAACTGCGGACGCTCGATAAGTTCGCGGACAATATCGACATGACGGTCGTAGATATGGGCGTCGGCGATCACATGCAGCAGCTCGCCGGGAATCATATCGATCGACTGCGCAACCATCATCAGCAAGATGGCGTACTGGCACACATTCCAGTTGTTCGCGGCCAAAATGTCCTGGCTGCGCTGGTTGAGAATCATGTTGAGCGTCGGCTTGTCGTCCTGCGGGCGCTGCGTGACGTTATAGGTCACGCTGTACGCGCACGGATACAGGTGCATCTCGGACAGGTCGCTAAACACATACGTGTTGGTCATGATGCGGCGACTGTACGGTGTGTGCTTAAGATCGTACAGCACTCGGTCCATCTGGTCGAAATCGCCCTCGGCATAATGGCTCTTCTGGCCAATCTGGTACCCGTAGGCCTTGCCGATGGAGCCGGTCTCGTCGGCCCACTCATCCCAGATATGACTGTTGAGATCATGCACGTTATTGGACTTCTTTTGATAGATCCACAGGATCTCGTCCATGGCGGACTTGAGCGCCGTGCGGCGCAGGGTAAGCGCGGGGAACTCCTCGCGCAGGTCGTAGCGCGCCGTGACGCCAAAGTTTTTAATGGTATAGGCAGGGGTGCCGTCCTCCCACACCGGGCGGACCTTTTGGCCCTCGGTGGTGGTGCCATGGTCCAAGATATCGCGGCACATGGTTACAAACTGTTGATCAGCTTTGCTCATTGACCCTCCTGTCAGTCGCCTACAAGCGAGATTCATTGTAGCCCAGGCGCACGCGGCCCCACAGCCCAAACATAAGCCCTCATTTTCTGACATATGCCAGAAATTCCTTGCGCAAATCCGCACGTTCGCTATTCTATTGTTGACATATGTCAGATTTGGAGAGTGTATGGCTGGAAGACGCGAAAAACTGCGCCGCGTTGGGATCATCCCCGAATATCGCGGCTTTACCCCCGATGGCCTTGCCAGCGGAGACGCTATCGATATGACGGTCGATGAGCTCGAAGTACTGCGCCTGTGCGATCTGGAGGGCCTCAATCAGGAGGCCGTCGCCCTGCACATGGGTATCGCCCGCGCCACGGTGGCGGCAATCAGCAGTCGCGCGCATCGCAAGGTGGCAAACGCGCTGGTCAATGGACGGGCGATCGTCATCGAAGGCGGCAACATCGCGTACTCCCCCATCACCACGACGACGGCCGCATGGCCAGCAAAGGAGGTCGGCACCATGAGGGTGGCAACAACGTACGACAACGGCAACATCTTTATGCACTTTGGCCGCAGCGAGCAGTTCAAGATCTACGACATCCAGGATGGCAAGGTGCTCAACGAGCAGGTCGTAGGCACCGGTGGCACCGGCCACGGCGCCTTGGCGGGCCTGCTTGCCAACGGTGGCATTGACACGCTCATTTGCGGCGGTATCGGCGGCGGCGCTATCAACGCGCTTGCCCAAGCCGGCATCACGGTCTATGCGGGCGCCCAGGGCAGCTGCGATGCCTGCGTCGAGGCCCTCATTGCCGGCACGCTCGCACAGAACGGCGAGGCCACCTGCGACTGCCATGGACATGATCACGAGCACATCCACGAGCATGGCGAGTCCTGCGGCTGCCACGGTCACCACGACCATGACGGGCACGAAGGCTGCGGCTGCCACTAGCGGCAAGCACCTCGTCGAGAACGCGCTTCCACGCGTGCGACAACCAGCGAACAAACGGCGAAGGCCGTCTGGAATACCATCCAGGCGGCCTTCGCCATACACGACTCAACTAGTCGTTACTTCTTGTTGCGCATCTGCGCTTCCATCTGGCGCAGCAGGTCCATATCGGACTTGGGGCCGCCCGTTCCCAGGCCGCCCATGCCGCCCAGGCCCATGGCATCCAGACCGGGAATATTGGGCATGCGCATCTTTTTGCCCTTCTTACCCTTCTTGCCCTTCTTGCCGCCAGCCTGCGCCTGATTGGCCATCGTGCGCATGCGGCCCATCATCTTATTCATCTCGCCCCACTGCTTCATAAGGCTATTGACCTCGGTGGGGGTCACGCCGGCACCCTTGGCAATGCGGGCACGACGCTGGCCGTTAATGATGGAAGGACGCAGGCGCTCCTCCTTGGTCATCGACATG
>USKL01000061.1 GCA_900555225.1 uncultured Collinsella sp. | reverse complement strand
TAAGCTTGCCGAGGCCATGCTGCATCTCACCGGCAAGACCGCCCGCCTGGGCGGCCACGACGGCACCAAGCCCACGCTCGACTATGACCCCGAAGAGGTTAAGCGTTCATTCTCCATCTCGACGACCATCGCGCCGATCGACTGGAAGGGCGCGCGCATCAATGTGCTCGATGCCCCGTGTTACCCCGATTTTATCGGCGACGCCTTTGCCGCGATGAGCGTCTGCGAGACGGCTCTGTTTGTGGTCGACGCCGAGGCCGGCCCGCAGCCTACGACGGTTAAGCTCTGGTATGCCGCCGAGGACCTGCGCCTGGCGCGTGCGGTGTTCGTAAACCGCCTGTCGCGCTCCGAGGCCAGCTTTGCGACCACGATGGACCTGCTGCAGGAGCGCTTTGGCACGCGCCTGGGCGCCGTGACCCTTCCCTGGGGCGAGGGCGAGGACTTTGACGGCATCATCGACCTGGTGCGCATGAAGGCGCGCCATTGCAACGGCACCGAAGCCGTTGAGTCGGAGATTCCCGAGGAGTATCGTGCCCAGGCCGAGGAGGCCCATGACCATCTGTGCGAGCTGGTGGCCGAGGCTGACGACGAACTGATGATGAAGTACTTGGAAGGCGAGGAGACGCTGACGCAGGAGGAGCTTGAGGGCTTGCTGTCGAAGGCGATTGCCGAGCGCATCTTTGTGCCGGTCTTTGCGGGCGATTGCATTAAGGAGCAGGGCGTCAACTCGCTGATGGACGACATCGCCACGTACTTCCCGGCGCCGACGGACTACGGCGAGATGCCGCTCATCGACGGTGATTCGCTCAAGATTTCGAGCGACGATGACCGTCCGGTGGCGTTTGTGTTTAAGACGCTGGCCGATCCGCAGCAGGGTCGCATCAGCTTTATCAAGGTGCTGACGGGTACGCTTGAGCCGGGCCTTGAGCTGGTCAACGCGCGCACGCGCAAGGGCGACCGTCTGGCTCACCTGTATGTGATGTGCGGCCGCGATATGACCGAGGTTGGCCATGCCTATGCCGGCGACATTATCGTGGCGCCCAAGTTGGCGGCAGAGACGGGTGATACGCTCTCGATTACCGGCAAGGTCGAGGCTGCGGCGTTTAAGTTCCCCAACTCGCAGTACCGCATTGCCATTGAGGCCGAGAATCGCGGGGACGAAGAGAAGCTCTACACGTTTATCGAGAAGGCGTGCAAGGCTGATCCGACCATGAGCATCGATCGTGACGAGGAGACGGGCCAGACTATCATCTCCGCCGTGGGTGAGGCGCAGGTTTCGGTGTTGCTTAACCGTTTGGAGGATCGCACCAAGGTCGTGGCCAAGAGCGTGCCGATCCGCATTCCGTATCGCGAGACCATCCGCCGCACGGCGAGCGCCCAGGGTCGCCACAAGAAGCAGACCGGCGGTGCCGGCCAGTATGGCGACTGCTGGCTGCGCGTTGAGCCGCTCATTGGGCCCGACGGCACGAGCGACGGCTACGAGTTTGTGGATGAAGTCGTGGGCGGCCGTATTCCGCGCTCGCTCATCCCCGCCGTGGACAAGGGCGTCCAGGAGACCATGAAGGACGGTATTATTGCCGGCTATCCGCTCACGGGCATTCGTGTCGCGGTGTATGACGGCTCGTATCACAGCGTCGACTCCAACGAGATGGCGTTCCGCGCGGCGGCTCGCATCGGCCTGCGCAAGGCATGCGCCGATGCCGACCCGGTGGTGCTGGAGCCCATCGAGGAAATTACGGTGACTATCCCCGAGAGCTACGCCGGCGCCGTGATGGGTGACATCTCGGCATCGCGCGGTCGCGTGACGGGCATGGAGACCGATGAACGCGGCGACACCGTGGTCATCGCCCAGGCACCTCTCGCCGAGCTGACGGATTACTCGACGCGCCTGCGCTCTATCACGCGCGGCACGGGTGACTTTACCATGAAGCCCGCTGGCTATGAGCAGGTTCCCTATGACGTTCAGGCCAAGCTGGTCGAGCGCTATGAGGAGGGTCGCGCCAAGTAGCGTGTGGCGTTGCCTGCAACATACATGCCGATGCAAGGGCCGCTCTGGGTAACCCAGGGCGGCCCTTTTTGATCCCTGGGGGACGGAGGAAAACAGATCATCTTTGGGTTACGGGTGGCGCGGTCGGCACTAGTCTCCGGATGCCTGGTTGCGACCGGTGGCGTAGTCGATCTGCACGTGCGGCTGCAGGTTGTAGCAATATACGTGGAAGCAGAGGGTCTTGCCGTGGTCCTCGACCGATTGCGCCTCAAGGCGCACGCCACGGCAGACAAGTTCCTCTTCGTTATACATGGGCGTGACACGGTAGAGCACATGGTTACCCGTATCGCGGATGTAGCCGAGAATCTGCTCTTCAAACGGCAGCATGCCCGTCTCGTTGAGATAACGCGTGCCGGTGAGGAGATTCTTGCGGTTGGCGTTTTCGCCGCAGAGCGACCAGGCGATGAGGTGGCAGCGGTTGTAGAGGCTCTGGCCCGGAATAAAGTCGTAGCGCTGCTGGTGCCAACCGGCAGGATGGATGCGCGAGATATCGCCGCGCTTTCCCTGTCCGAGCGACTCGGGGCCTACGCAGGCGAGCGCCTTGCGAGTGCGGCCCAGGCTGTCGAGCTTGGAGAATTTCTTAAAGCAGCCTTCTTCGGTGGCACGCTCATACTCGTCAAGCGTGAACGACGGCGTGCCGAGCGGGTGCGTGCTGTCGGCGCGAAGGGCAACGTAGGGATTGCCGGCGTAGTCGGGAATGCTGCTGAGATAAACACCGCGGGCGCGGTTGAGGTCGGGGTTTTCGACCTCGTCGATGGGGGTGGCGGCACTGTCCGCGGAGGCGTTGTCATCGGTGCCGGACGCGGCGGATTCAGAGCCATCGCCAGAGTCTTGGTTGTTTTGGGAGTCCTCGGAGCTGGCTGTTCCCGATTCGAGCCGGGCGACCAGGTCTGCCTCGTTGCCGGTGCGCTTGGGACTCTCGTTTTGCTTCTCGGCCAGAGCTACCGCCTGTTCATCGCTTTGCGGCGACAGCAGCTTGGGAGCTCCGTCGAGCGACCCTGTGAACAGCGCAAACCCCAGCACCACGGCGGCGCCGATGGAAAGTACTTGCTTGTAGGCGGACTTGCGCGACATTGCGGCTCCTGGATGGACGGTTGGGAATCTACCAGTCTAGCAGGAGCCGGCAGGGGCCGTTCTGTCGAACAAATACTCAAGATTTGGGATAGACGCTACTGATTCATTTGCCTCATATGGAGCTGCGGTGGTTGTGTATGTGGGGCTATTTTGCGTTTCCCCAGATAAAACCCGCCAAAATAAACCTGTCCCTTATTGGCAGGTTAATCGGGGGACTATTTCACCGCAACTTAGGGCACGGTTAGGGAGTGTGCACCTTAAAGAGTGGTGCCCTTGATTAGAGAGGTCGCGCTCGTCTCTCTAATTGTCTCTCTAAAGAGAAAGCCAGTTAAAGAGATAACATTGGGCTATCTAACAGTGAATTCGATACATCTCTCTAAATGTCTCTCTAAAATAAGGTGCTTATCTCTCTAAAGTTAGAGAGATATACTATACTTTAGAGAGATAAATCTATCGTTTTAGAGAGACGGAATGCCAATGCTGCTGGATGAACCTCTTGGCCTTATTGTTGAGCGCCTTCGCAGGCGGGGGACTGATGACGCATCGGTAGAAGTTAAAGCCTGCACGAATAAATTGAGCGCAGACGTATGGGAGACAGTGAGCGCTTTTGCGAACACTGCGGGTGGGCTCATTATTTTGGGCCTGAACGAGGCCGAAGGATTTGTTCCTTCGGCTAACTTTGCTATCGATAGGGTGCGCGATCAGTTTGTTTCGGGTATCGGAGACGGAGGCTCAGCGGCAGTGGTGGCCCATGCGCCGCGGTACGAGCTTGATCGAGGCGAGGTCGACGGGCTCCAGGTGCTTCTGGTGCGTATCTTTGAACTTGAGCTTAAAGCGAAGCCTTGCTATATCGGCGCGCGCGGCGTGCAGAACGGTAGCTACAAGCGCGTGGATGATAAAGATATCAAGATGTCACCCGCTGAGCTATATGAGCTGCAGAGCGCGTTGCTTCCGAGCGATGCAGACGGCACGGTGGTTTCGGAGGCAACGGTCGAGGATTTGGATCCAGATGTCGTGCGGTCTATTATCGCAAATCGCCGGCTGCAGACCCCGCGCGTTTTGCGCGGGGCCGATACGCTGGAAAAGCAGCTGGTCAGACTCAATATCACTACAAAGGATGGTGCCGTGAAGCTCGCGGGGCTTCTGTCGGCGGGAATTTACCCCCAGCAGTTCTATCCCAAACTGATGATCGATGTCGCCGTTCATTCCGATGTGGAAAAATCTGCACCCGGGCAACCCCGGTTTATTGACCGCCAGTTGTGCGATGGCCCGATTCCGGCTTGCATCGAAGATGCCCTTGCCGCGATTGGACGAAACTTGCGCAAAGCGACGATAGTGCAAGGCGCTGGCAGAAGGGAGGATTGGGAAGTTCCCCAGGAGGTTTTGCGCGAGGCCTTGGCAAATGCCTGCATCCATCGAGAATATTCGCCCATGTTTGTGGGGCAGGCCGTGAGTGTCGATATCTATCCAGACAGAATAGAGATCAAAAACCCCGGTGGGCTTTGGGGCGGAAAGACGGTGGACAATCTTGCAGACGGGGAATCGCGCTGCCGAAACCCAAAGCTCATGAGCCTAATGGGGGCGACGCCGTTAGAGCATGCCGAGGGGGCCGTTGCAGAAAGCCAGGGATCTGGTATCCCGGCTATGATTCGCGAGATGGAGTCTCGTTCGCTTGGAAGGCCGAAATTTATCGTTAAGGCCGATTCGTTTACGGTGCTGCTTTCCCGGCACGGGGCGGAGCTTGCTGAAAACCGCACGTGGATTCAGAGCCATGTGGGCACCGAGCTGACGGATCGCGAGGAAACATTGCTCATGTTTATGCGGGAGCATGGGTGCGTATGCGATGTTCAAAAAATACGAGAGGCCCTGAAGTGGGATTCGGATGACATTCGCCTGATCTGCGGGAATCTTGTCGATAAACATGTCCTGTCAAAATGTGGCAAAGACACGTTTGAGATTATCGATATGAGCAGAGAATCGTCAGCTTCGACAGCGGATAGGATTCTGGAGGCTCTCAGCGCCGAAGTGGATATGACGGCGCGAGAAATAGCGGTTGCATCGGGGGTCAAAATTTCGTCCGTCCGCTACCATCTGCCAAAAATGGCGGATAAAGGACTCATCGAAGTAATGGGTTCGTCGACGAGCCGCAACCGCCGCTATCGGAAGAAGTAGATGCAGCCGAGTCGCCCCTCTTGTGTCTCTCGAAGTGAGATGGGTGCTAGGGGGCGACTGCCTCGCGATATTTCCCCAGATAAAACCTGCCAAAATAAACCTGTCCCTTATTGGCAGGTCAGTTAACGCAGTGCAGGTTGAGCATATGCGAGCGAGCGGGCTCCGGGTGCGGTAAGGTGACGTGAAACAAGCGGGCGCTGACCTTTTGGTCGCGCCCGTGAAGTTGAACGTCAGATTGCCGTGCCCGGGGCCCGCGCAGCGTCGAGCAGTTACGCCGTTTGTAAAACGGCGTAACCTAAAGGTTCATGTTGCCGTGAATGTAGGGGGTGACCTCGGGGGAGATATGGTCGCAGCCCAGCTCGCGCAGCGCGGACTCGATAACGGCGGGCAGCGGGGTCTTGCCCTTGTCGTCGACGGCGGCACCGCCGAGGGTGGCAATCTTGGCGACATCTGCGGGTGCGGCCTCGATATGCATGCAGCCGCCGACCAAGCGCGCGCGTACCTGTGCCAGATCAAGATCGTGCAGGTAATCCTCGCAGGCGCGAATCAGGGAGACCTTCTCGCGCGTAAGCTCCTCGCCCGTGGGAACGCGCGTGGCAAGACATGCTCCCGCCGGCAGGTTCCAAACGGGATAGCCCCATGCGCGCAGCAGCTCGCACTCTTCGTCCTTGGTAAAGCCGACCTCCATGAGAGGGGAGCGTACGCCGAGCTCTTTTGCCGCGCGCATACCAGGGCGGTAGTCGCCGCGATCACTTGCATTGCTGCCATCGATGACGGTGGGAAAGCCGAGCGACTTGGCGTGGTTGACGATGGCGGTAAAGCCGGCGTGCTTGCAGTGGTAGCAGCGATTGGCATCGTTACAGGCTACCTGGGGGAGCTGCAGCTGATCGACCGAAAGATTGAGCACGGGGAGCTTAAAATGCGCCCCTTCATCAGCTTGCCCATCAACGGACTGCTCAAACGAAGTCTGTTCGGGCGTGCCGATGAGCGGCGTGGTGAGATGGACGAGGAGGGTATTGGTAGGCATGATGCGGGCGCAGACCGCGGCCAAAAAGCTGCTGTCGACACCACCGGAAAAGCCGATGGCGACGCGTCCGTATGCCAAAAGCAGCTGTTCGAGCGCCGATAGCTTGTCTTGAAGCTCCTCTGCGGGTGCCGTGGTGTCTAAAATCATGAAACGTTCCTTATCGTTGAGTACTCGATCGAAAACTATAATCCTAATGCGTTACTTGCCATAAGTCTTCTATCTGTGTAACGAAAGTGCAATATGGCATATACGTTATATACAAGTTGCCAAATGCGGTAGAGTTGCAGCAACGCGACAGCGAGAGTCGATGGGGGACCGATATGATCAAGGCTGTTATTTTTGACATGGATGGAACGCTGGTCGATACCGAGCGTTTGGGGATTAAGGCCTGGAAGGCAGGCGCCGCTGAGCTGGGGCTCGCGATTGATGAAGCGCTGATTCATCAGTTTATCGGCCGCACGCTGCCCGATGTTATGGACATCCTTGATGAGCATTACGGCAGCCATGAAACCACCGAGGCGGTCTATGTCCGCCACAAGGAGATTCGTGACGAGATGGTCAAGACCGAGCTGGAGCTTAAGGCCGGCGCCGCCGAGTGCATAGACGAGCTGTTGGCTGCGGGCTATCACGTGGGTCTAGCGACGTCGTCGCGCCTCGTTACGGCCGAGCGCAACCTTAAGATGGTCGGTCTTTTTGACAAGTTTGAAACGGTAACGTGTGGCGAGGACGTCGTGCACGGCAAGCCCGACCCCGAGATGTATCTGCTCGCCTGCGAGCGCGCGGGCTTTGCTCCCGAGGAATGTGCCGTGGTCGAGGATTCGCGCAACGGTTGCGTCTCGGGCATTACGGCCGGTTGCCATGTCTTTGCCGTCCCCGATATCGTGCCGCTGCCGCAGGACGTGGTGGATGGCTGCGAGGCCGTGCTCGATACGTTGTTCGACCTGGCGGCGGCAGTCAAGGCCGTGCGCTAGACAATTGTGGTGTTGAAACGAGCGATTGCTCACGTTTGTGCTCAAGCAAAAGGGGCCCGGCAATGGTCGGGCCCCTTTTGCTTGAGCGGCGACTTAGCATACTTGCGTGCGTGCTATAGATACGCACCGAGGTTGATGGCCGTGGCGTCGGTCTGGCTGCTTGCCTGGGTGCTGGCGCGTTCCAGCAGGAACGGACGTACCAGTTCTTGGCGGTTGATGTCCTCGGCGGCGGTGACTGCGGTGACGGTGCGCGCTGTAGAGCCGACGCGGATATGCTTGGTCTTTGCTGGGGCCTTGTTCTCGATTTGCTCCATGAGCAATTGAACGCCCTTGCGGCCAATCTCGTAGCCCGGGGGCGCTACCGTAGTGAGCGGGACCGATCCGCTCCAAGCGAGCGGGTTGCCATCGCAACCTGCTACGCGTACTTGCCCGGGGACGGCGATGCCTTTGTCGACCAGCGCCGAGATGACGCCCGAGGCCAGCACGTCGGTCAGGCCGACGACAAAATCGGGACGTTCGTCCGCGGGGCGCTCGGCGATTTGG
>USKL01000060.1 GCA_900555225.1 uncultured Collinsella sp. | reverse complement strand
ACCTGTCATGCGCACGGGATGCACCGTCATGCTGGCTGTCGGGGTAATGAAGCTCTTTTTCGTGCAGACTGCCAGAGGGATACCGATGGAATGTCCGCCGCCCAGCACCAGAGACACCGTTGGCTTTTTCATTCCCGCGATCATCTCCGCAATGGCCAGCCCCGCTTCCACATCGCCGCCCACCGTGTTCAGCAGCAGCAAAAGGCCGTCCACGTCATCCTTCTCCTCCACCGAGGTCAGCAGCGGCAGCACGTGCTCATACTTGGTGGTCTTCACGTTGGGCGGCAGGGTGGTGTGGCCCTCCACCTGTCCGATGATGGTGAGACAGTGGATGGTGCCCCGCTTGTTCTTTACCACCGTGGAGCCCATTTCGATGATCTGCTGCTGGGGTGTGTCCCGGTTCTCGTTTTCGCTGCTTTCGCAGCTGTTGGCGCTGTAGTTCATGTGTGCGCTCCCTCCTTTTTGCCCTAGTGTTTTCCATTTCCGCGCAAACTATGCAGCCGCTATAGATGTGCCCCAGATGGCATCTGCAGCCGGCGTAAGCGAAAGAGAGTGTTACCGCATTATCGAAGCTTGCGCAGGAACGACCCCGGCGGCATATCTGCGTGCATACCGCGTAAACCGTGCTTGCGAACTTTTGGCACACACCACGCGAACGGTCCAGACAGTCGCGCGCCAATGCGGCTTTGCGACAGCAAGCCATCTTGGCCAGGTATTTAAAGAACAAATGGGATGCACTCCTTCGAGCTATCGAGCAGCGAGGCAGAATCTCGATAGCACCAGGCAGAAATCCCGCTAGCCCTTCTTCTGTCACTGCATCAAACTTGCAGGCAAACAACAGAGAGGAGCAATCATATGAAGCACTTTGACCATATCGTATTTGACGTTGATGGGACATTGGCAGATACAGAAGAAAGCGTGCTGTCATCGCTTGGCCAGATTATCCAAGAAGAAACCGGCAAAACGCTCCCCCGACACGAGCTTGACTTTGCCCTCGGCATACCCGGCAAGGATGCCCTTGAGAAACTTGGGATCTACTCGCAGGCAACGTTGGATCGCTGGTGCCAAGTTGCCGCCAACTTTAAAAGCACCATCAGCGTGTTTCCAGGTTTGCTTGAAGCCATCGCAAAACTCGCCGATAGCGGCTGCAAACTTGGCATCGTCTCCTCACGTGCGCGCGACGAATACGCAGAAGAAATTGCGCCCCTTGGCTTCGATAAGTATTTTGAGCACATCATCCTTGTCGAAGACACAACCGAACATAAACCCGCACCCGCTCCCATGCTCGAATATCTCCGGCGTACGGGCGCGAATCCTGGCAACGTCGTCTACGTTGGCGACACCGTCTACGACGAACAATGCGCAACTTCGGCAGGGGTCAGTTTTGCCAGAGCGGCATGGGGATCACACCAAGACATCCCAAACGCCACCTACAACCTCAAAACCCCCAACGACCTACTAACCCTAACAACCAAATAACCCCCGCGTCCCACCCTTTCAGCCCCAACGCCACAAGGGCGACGACCTCGAGCAGGTCAACTTGGGAGGGACGAGGGCTTAGTTCCCCAATCTTTCCGCAGGGGGCAAAAAGCCTCGCCGCACGAAGTGCGCAGCGAGGCTTTTTGCATGCCCGAGGACGATTGGGGAACTAAGCCCTCGTCCCTCCCCGGGATATGTAGCGAGTCGGAGTACCCTTGCTGTTACTCTGCTTTGCCCACAGAGTTGAGGTTGGTCATGCGGATCTTAACCAGCTCGGTGATCTCACGCATGCCCTCGTTGGCCGGCTTCTTAGGATCGAAGCAGGCGGGGTTCTCGGCCATGTAGGCCATGAAGCCCTTGGTGTAGGCCTGACGCAGCTCAGTGGCGTAGTTGACCTTGCAGATGCCGTTCTTCACGGCCTCGGCGACCT
Organism: uncultured Collinsella sp.; assembly: GCA_900555225.1. Classification (GTDB taxonomy): domain Bacteria; phylum Actinomycetota; class Coriobacteriia; order Coriobacteriales; family Coriobacteriaceae; genus Collinsella. The sequence goes on along the minus strand of USKL01000060.1, from coordinate 5,937 downwards.
GCTCATCGGGCACACCGGAAGTGCCGTGCAGAACCAGCGGCACGTCGACGGCGTCGCGGATGGCCTTGACCACGGACTGCTCGATGTGAGGATCGCTCGTGTACACGCCGTGGCTGGTGCCAACGCCAATGGCCAGCGAGGTGCAGCCGGTGCGCTCGACGAACTCCTTGGCCTCGGCCGGATCGGTGTAGGGGCTCTCGCCCTCAACCGCGGGACCGTCGTCCTCCTTGCCGCCAACCTTGCCAAGCTCGGCCTCGACGGGCACGCCCATGGCGCGGCCAGCGTCGGCGACGGACTTGGTCAGGGCGATGTTGTCCTCGAAGGACTCGTGCGAGCCGTCGATCATGACAGAGGTGTAGCCCGTGCGGAAAGCCTGCATGCAGCGGTCATAGCCATCGCCGTGATCGAGGTGCAGAGCGACGGGCACGGAAGCGCGCTCGGCGGCAGCCTTGACCATGCCGTAGAAGTAGTCCAGACCAGCGGTCTTGATGGTGCCCGGGGTGGTCTGCATGATGACGGGGGACTTGGTCTCCTCGGCAGCGGCCAGAACGGCCATAACAAACTCGAGGTTCTCGACGTTGAACGCGCCAACGGCGTAATGACCGGCCTGAGCGTCCTTGAGCATCTTTTCGGTGGTAACAAGTGCCATGAGCGTTTGCTCCTCTCCCTCGCCCGCATCTGGACATCGGGCGTAGTTGTTCACAAGGCGTTTTACCTTGCGTTTTGCTGCGCTCATTGTATGAAATTCAGCGTCTTTGCACGTGTGAGATATTGAGCCCATGCAGGTCAATACAGTCGTTTTTGAAAAGTAAACGGAAGGAATTTGAGCCGAGTGGACATGTTCGATATTGAATTTTGGGCGTTCAGCGTCTTTCTTCTATAGAAAAGATAAGTAATCGAAAGGTGTTTTCTTACTCAAAAAGAAAATGAACGAAAATAGAGTCAACACAATTCCTGCAAATTTAGCCGAGAATGGAGCAAGCATGGCCCAAGCCACCAACCGCGCTTTTGCCGACGAACGCCGTACCGCCATTATGGAAATGCTCGATCATAATGCCTCGGTGCAGGTAGCAGAAATCGCCCAGACCTTTGGCGTGTCCTCCGTCACCGCCCGCGCCGACCTGGACGCGCTCGCCGAAGCAGGCAAGCTGCGCCGCACGCACGGCGGTGCCGTATCACTCCACAAACGTCTGACCGTCTCCACGCAGGATCGCCGCATCAATGTCAACGTCGCCGCCAAGCAGGCCATCGCGCAAAGCGCCATCGAGCTCGTCAATGACGGCGACACGCTGCTCGTCGACTCGGGCACCACGGCGCTCGAGTTCGTCCGGCTCCTCGATCAGCGCGACGGTATCACCGTCATCACGGCCGACATTACCATTGCCGATTACATCGACGAGAGCATGCCCTCAGTCGATGTCGTCATGCTGGGCGGGGCGCTGCGCAAAGGCCATCGTTATTTGTACGGACCGCTCACTATGCAGGCGCTCCAAATGGTCCATGCCGATCTGGCCGTCATGTGCCCCGGCGCCTTTGTCCCCAGCTGCGGCTTTACGACCGACTTTCCCCAGATGGCCGAGACCAAAACGGCTATGATCGCCGCGGCCCATCAAAGCGTCGCCCTCATGGACGCCAGCAAGGTTAACGGACGCGGCATGTACCGCTTTGCCGAGCTTGCCGATGTCGACTCCATCGTGATGGACCGTGACCCCGACCATGCCGTCGCCACCTCGATCGCCGAGGCCACTGACAGCTCACGTCCAGCCCTCGTCATCGCCGGCGCTTAAACAAAAACCACCACAAAGGTCTCCTTTGTGGTGGTTGAGCATCAGAAGTGAATGTGTCGCTACTTGGACAGCTCGTCAGCAAGGGCCTCGATCTGAGCGCGCGAGGCGTCGTTGAGCGAACCCAGCACGGTCACCTTGTTCTGCGCCATGGTGATGTCCTTCATGCCCCCGAGTTCCTTGGTCATAACCTTGGCAGCGGTGGGCGCCCAGGAGCCGGCCTCAACGAGCGCCACCGTACGGTTCTGATAGGCGTGCTCGGCAAGCGTGTGGATAAAGGTGCTCATGAACGGGAAGATCTCGCCCTGATAGGTGATGGAGGCGAGCACCAGACGGTCATAGCGGAACGCATCCTCAACGGCCTCGGCCATGTCGTCGCGAGCCAGGTCAAAGACGGAAACCTTCTGGCCGCGAGCCTCGAGCGCAGTTGCAAGCTCCTCAACGGCAGCCTTCAGATGGCCATACACGCTCGCATAGGCGATCGTGATGCCCTCGTCCTCGGGCTGATAGCTCGACCAGATGTTATAGGTGTCGAGGTAATAGCCCAGGTTCTCGGTCAGTACGGGGCCGTGGAGCGGACAGATGATCTGGATATCCAGATCGGCGGCCTTCTTGAGCACGGTCTGCACGAATTTGCCGAACTTACCGACGATGCCAAAGTAGTAGCGGCGCGCTTCGCAAGCCCAGCCTTCCGGGTCCTCGATGTCGTTGGCGCCGAACTTGCCAAAGCCGTCGGCACTAAAGAGCACCTTGTCGGTAGACTCGTAGGAGAAGATCACCTCGGGCCAGTGAACGTTGGGGGCGCCGACAAACGTTAGGCTGTGACCGCCCAGGTCGAGCACGTCGCCCTCTTTGACGACCATCTTGCGCTCGGGGTAGTCGGTGCCAAAGTAGTTGACCATCATGCGGAAGGCTCCCATGCTGGCCACAATCTGTGCCTGGGGATAGCGCTCCATAAAGGCGGCGATACCGGCGGAGTGATCGGGCTCCATGTGATGGACGACCAGGTAGTCGGGCGTACGGCCGTCGAGCGCGGCCTCGAGGTTGCCGAGCCATTCGTCGACAAAGCCAGCGTCAACCGAATCGGCGACAGCGATTTTATCGCCCAAGATAACATAGCTGTTGTATGCCATGCCGTTCTCGGACACGTCGTACTGGCCCTCGAACAGGTCAATGTCGTGATCGTCGACACCGATGTAGCGGATATCCTTGGTGATCTCCATCAGGCAAAGCCTCCTAGATAGACAAAAGAACCCGTCTATCATAACACTCGCCTTCATAGCCACGGCTATCCGTCAGCATCCTTACCGATTGTAATTGAGGCGGAATATACTGCCGTTGACCTGCACAAACTATGCGCGCAGTATCGCCGTGCTTTGTCGAATAATGAGCTGGCCGGGAATACGAATGGCAACGGTTTTGCCCGCCGTACCCGCCTCGGGAACCGCATGCTCGAACACCTCGCGTCCGCGCTGATGTAGATCGAATCGCACGGTCGTGAGCTCGTTGTGTGCCACAAAATCATCGAGCGAATCGTCGACGCCCACCACGCTTACGTCCTCGGGCACGCGCAGACCGCTATCGCGCAGCGCGGCAATCGCGCCATTTGCCATCTGATCGTTTGCCGCGTAAATCGCCGTCATGGTGCGATCGTGCTCGGCCAGGTACCTGCCGGCCTCGTAGCCGCTGTTGGCAGACCAGTCGCCCTCGAGCGGCTCTGCCGGCTCGATGTGTTTACGCTCGAGCGCATCCTGCCAACCGGCTCGACGAAATTGCTCGTCGACCGAGAACGACGGGCCGCCAATATAGCGAATCTGCCCGTGCCCCAGCTCAAACAGGTGATCCATAAGCAAGAGCGAGCAGCCGTAATGGTCGGAATCGACCGTAGTCACGCGCGGATGCGCGTACATGGTAACGATGACCGTTCCAATGCCCGGCAGTGGATCAAACGTCTCAAAATCGGGCGCCATGCGGCTCATGCCGATGATGATGCCGTCCACCGGCAATGCGGCCATACGACGCGTGGCCTCGGCAAGCGAGAATTCCTCAGTCTTGGACATCTCGACCAGCGTGATGGCGCAATTATGCTCGCGAGCAGCGCTGGCGATGCCGTCGATCATTGAGAGGTTGCCAAACTTGGTGACATCGTTGATGCACAGGCCGACCGAATGGTAACGGCCGTCGCGCAGCGAGCGACCGGCATAACTCGGACGAAAGCCGAGCTCTTGCATAGCGGCCTGCACGCGCTGGCGCGTCTGCTCGTTAACGTTGGGCAAGCCGTTGGCGACGCGCGAAACCGTCTGCTGCGAAACGCCAGCAGCGCGGGCGACGTCGGCCATGGAGACCGGACGCGTACCTGTATCGTTGGACGGGCGCCTTGCCACAGGATCACCTTCACCCTTGCGAGATCTGAATAGCGTGAATGCCGGCCCGGGCAGAAATACATCCCGCGCCGAGGCCCGCTATCGTCGGACGCATGTTAACGTACTCTACTTTTTCTATCTGCATCTCTTCTGCTTTATAAGTCCATACGGCAGTACCGTTCACGGCTGAATTTCTACCGATTACCAGATTCTCAAAAAGTGACAAGCGATGTGTTATGAGTACGTTAACATAGCTCGTAACGTGCGGTATTGTGAACACTTGGTTCATGCCGCTTCAAGTTGTTAACGTACTCATAACGACGCAAAACCCACCCGTGCGCGCCAAGGAAAGGACTCCCATGACCACCCCCGACGAAAAGACATTCGCCACGCTCACCAAGCTGTTTGAGGAGGAGTTTGGCCCCATCGGCGACCGCCAGGTGCTCTACGTGCACGCGCCCGGCCGTTCCGAGATCAGTGGCAACCACACCGACCACGAGGGTGGCCACGTCATCGCTGGCTCGCTCGATGTCGCCGTTGACGGCATCGCCGTGGCAACCGATTCCAACAAGGTTCGCGTAGCCGACGAGGGCTATCCCACGTTTGAAATCGCGCTCGACACGCTAGACGTTCAGGAGTCCGAGAAGGGCACGTCCGCAAGCCTCGTCCGCGGCATGGCCCACGAGATTGCAGCCCTTGGCGTTGAGCCCCACGGCTTCGACTTTGCCTTTACCTGCTCCGTCCCCTCGGGCGGCGGCCTTTCCAGCTCTGCCGCCGTCGAAGCCGCGTACGGTCGTGCCATGGAGACGCTCTGGGGCGCACCCGCCATCGAGCCCGTCGCGCTCGCCCAGATGAGCCAGCGCACCGAGAACAACTATTACGGCAAGCCCTGCGGTCTGATGGACCAGGCCGCTGTGTGCCTGGGCGGCCTCGCCTACATGGACTTTGAGAACCAGGCTCAGCCTAAAACCCAGAAGCTCGAGCTCAACTTTGAGGATCACGGTTATGCGCTCGTGCTCGTTAAGGTCGGTGCCGACCACGTGGCCGCCACCGACGACTACGCCGCCGTTCCGCGCGAGATGCAGGACGTCGCTGCCGAGTTTGGCAAGGCACGCCTGTGCGAGGTAAACGTGGCGGACTTTGACGCCAAGCTCCCCGAGCTGCGCGCCAAGCTGGGCGACCGCGCCTGTCTGCGCGCCATTCACTACTGGTACGAAAACGGCCTGGTCGATAAGCGCTGGGCAGCCCTGAACGCCGGCGACATCGATCAGTTCCTGGTCCTGACGCGCGAGTCCGGCGCCAGCTCTGCCATGTACCTGCAGAATGTCGTTGCCAAGCTGGGCTCCGAGCAGCCTTCGATGTATGCCCTGGCACTGGCCGAGCATGTGCTCGACGGCCGCGGCGCCGTCCGTATCCACGGCGGCGGCTTTGGTGGCACCATCCAGGCCTTCGTACCGCTCGAGCTTGTCGACACCTTTATCACCAAGATGAACGGCTGGCTGGGCGAGGGCTCTGCCCGCCACTACGCTATCTCTGACAAGGGGGCTTACGCGGCATGGCTGTAATGACCGACGTGCGCGAGGCCGCGCAGAACCTGATCGAATACGCTATCCACCGATCGATGATCGGCCAGGACGATCGCATCTGGGCGTATAACACCATTCTCGAGTGCATCGGTGCTACGGGCCCGGCGCTCGACATGGCCTGGGCGCTCCAGGTCGAGAAACTCTCGCTCTTGCACCCCGATACACTCCCCGACTTCGACCTAGAGGGCACGCTCGCCGCGCTTG
>USKL01000059.1 GCA_900555225.1 uncultured Collinsella sp. | reverse complement strand
CCGAAACTACCGTCGGACGTGGCTTTATGAGCAGCCTGGAGCAGCCGCGCACCGTCGCCCCCAACCTCGGTCTGCTCAGAACCCATGCCGACAACTGCGCCGGCATGCAAATCCATCCCCTCACACGCGATCCGCGCGGCACCGTGATTGGTTCTTTGCCCAAAACCTCGCCCAGCATCACCGATGTGGGCGCCGACGCATCGCGCGAGCATCTTCGCATTTGGCTTGAGGGTGAGCACTGGTACGCCCAGGGCCTTGGGTCGACCAACGGCACAGTGCTCGAATCGGGCGCGGGTGACGGCGATATTGTGATTGAGCCGCCGCGCGACCAACGCGAGCCTGGCAAGATCTATCCCCCAGTGGAAATCGAAAACAGCGACAGGCTCCATCTGGGTCTCTACACGACATTCCTTGTCATTGTGGACTAGCGCGGACGGCGATCGGAAGACGGTCGCCGTCCGTCTTTCGTCTTCTACCTTCTGCGTCGTAAACGACAATGCTCAGCGGTATACGTGGGCAGTGCGGCTATCATGGTACTTTACCGATATCCGCACTGCTCGCGTATACGTGCGGCAACCCATGCCAGACAAAGGAACGCCATGGATACTACCGATAGCGCCTATGGCGACAAACTCATCCGTCTCGATACGTTCGATACCGCCGTGGCGGTCGACCCCAGCGCCGAGGACGACGCCAAACGTCGGTTTATGACGCTTATTCTCCAGACGGCCCACCGCAACAACGGCAACATCGGGCACGTGCTGCGCGCGACCAACACGAGCGGCGAGGTCTTTGCCGTCAAGCTACTCAAGGACAACGCCATCCTTTCCGGCCAAGCCCCCGACCGCTCCGCCGAGCAATCGGCCGCGCATCTGGCCAACACCGCCGCGCTGTTCGAGGAGTACCGTCATCTGTGCACCGTCTCACACCTGCGCGGATTTCCGCGCGTCTATGGCTATGGATCGTGCGAGGACGACCCGCTCATCCTCATGGAGTGGGTCGAGGGAACATCGCTCAAGCAGGCGCTGCCTTTGCTTCCGCACGATGCCTCGGGCGGGCTAACCACCCAGATGGTGGCCGCCGTTGGAAACGCCGTGCTTCGCGCACTCCTGATGACCCAGGGGCTCGTGAATCCGGTCGTCCATCGCGACCTGTCGCCCACCAATATCATGTTCCGTACCACCAGCCGAACGCTCGAGCAACAGATTGCCGATTGCTCCTTTGACCCCTGCCTCATCGACATGGGCTCCGCGACCATGGCCCTCGGCGACGACACGATCACCCGGCGTGCCGACATCTGGCGCTTTGCCACGCCCGCATACGCCGCGCCCGAGATGCTCACGCAGGATATCGAAGGCATCGCGGCCCTTCGCCGCTCGCCCGCAGTCGACGTCTATGCGCTTTCGAGCATTCTGTACCAGCTCTACAGCGGTCGCAAGCCGTTCGATGTGGAGTCGACGGGCGCCGCGGCAACCGGCTCGTTCTACCTCATAAAGACCAAGACCAAGCCGACACCGCTCGAGCCGCGATGCAGTGACGACGAGACGCTCGTCCAGATCATCATGAAAGGCATCTCAGTCGAGCAGGGCGATCGTCCCACCGAGCAGCAGATGCTCGAGGTGCTCTCGGCGTTCCTCACCGATGCCGAATCCGAGGGCCGCGAAGGCGCAGGAGACGAGGTCGCGATTGATATCGATTCTGGCACGCACCTTAAGGTCGACGTCGCCGGCGAGCGCGCACGAGAGATCTTGGAGCAGGCCCGGCACGATGCCATGACCCGCCGCCGCTTTATTATCGGTGGCGTTGTCGCGGCCGTTGCGGGGCTCGGCGTTATCGGGGCGGCAACCCATGGCTTTGGCATCCCCGACTACCTCGATGGCATCCGCAGCTCTCTTGACGACTACACCTGGGATCAGCTGCAGGAGATTTCGCTCAAGATTAAGGCCGCCGAGACCCGTAGCGAGGCACGCGAGATTGCCAAGCGCTACCACCTGCTCGATGACAACGGGCATATCCCCTATCCATGCACCAAGCGCGTCACGCTCACCAACGGGCTGCAGGTTGGCGCGCAGCTCGTGGGCATCCGCCACGACGAGCTTCTAGACGGTACGGGCAAGGCAGGGTTAACGTTTATGTTCGACGCCGGCATTGCCGAACGCGACGCCGCGGCCCAACCGTTGAGCGCCGGCTGGGCAGATTGCGAGCTGCGGGAATGGCTCGACGGCGACGGCCTTAAGTTGCTGCCCAACGAGCTGCGCGCACTCATCAAATCTGTCAAAAAGATCTCGAATAACGTTGGCGCCGCCAGAGGCGCATCGTGTCTGAGCGAGTTGCCCGCAACCCTTTGGCTGCCCGCCATGGTCGAGCTGTGCGGTACGCAACCGCCCGATTCGTTTGCCGAGGGCTTTCACTACCTGGCCGACATCTATAACGGCGAGGGCAAGGAGTACCAACTCTTCCGCGAGCTCAAGGTAAGTCCGTATGCCACGAACGGGACGTTGGTTCGCCAGTGGAAGGGCAAGGATACCTGTTGGTGGGAACGAACTGCAAGTCCCGACACATCGGAGAGCGAAGGCACACTCTATATGAATCGCGTGGGACACGACGGCGACGTCTTTACGTACGCCACGCCTGCGGAAAAGCCAAACAAGCGAACCTGTGTGATCCCCGGGTTCTGCATCTAGGCAGCGGGCGTCTTGCCGTGACGGGACCCCACCCCGGCAATTGTCTTGATCTGTAACACTAGCTCGGCAGATACGGGTCTAGATGTTACAGATCGAGACAAACCCCCACCCCGCGAGACAATATCTCAATCTGTAACAGTAAGGGGTCAAAAACCTCTCTAGATGTTACAGATCAAGACATTGAGTTTCCTGCCAGCTGTTTGTCTTGATCTGTAACAAATACTCGGTAAAACGGGATCTAGTTGTTACAGATCGAGACGTTAGTTTTCGGCTGAAATATTTGTCTAAATCTGTAACAGCTATGGTTCAAAAACCGGTCCAGATGTTACAGATTGAGATGTTTGGCAGAGACGGCCACCGATTGAGCAGCCGCCCTCATCCGTAGCGAAATGTCATACATTCTAACTATTACTGGACACCCCCAGGGGGTATGGGTGTATAGTATCGGCAGGTTAACAATTTCAACACCGAACCACAGAAAGGAGAAGCCATGGCTCAAGATAAGTTCGACGTAGGCGGCATGACATGCGCCGCCTGCCAGGCGCACGTGGACCGTGCCGTGAGCAAGCTCGACGGCGTCCAAAGCGTCGCGGTCAACCTGCTCGCCGGGTCCATGATGGTCGACTATGACCCCGCGCAGGTCTCCCCCGACGATATCTGCAGCGCTGTCGATCGCGCTGGCTACTCGGCCTCGCCCGTCAGCACGGGCACCGACGCCGCCCAAAACGGCAGTACGCAAGCCAGGTCCGGCGCCGCCCATATGGAGTCGCCCACCAAAAAGCTGGAGGCCGCTGCCTCTGCCATGCGTACCCGCCTCATCATCTCGATCATCTTCCTCATCCCGCTGTTTTACACAGGCATGGGGCACATGCTCGGCTGGCCGCTGCCCGGCATCTTCACCGACCATACCCACAGCATGACACTCGCGCTCACCGAGCTCGTCCTGCTCATCCCCATCGTCTACGTCAACGACGCGTACTTTATCAACGGGTTTAAATCGCTCGCGCACGGCGCGCCCACCATGGACGCCCTTATTGCCGTGGGCGCCACCGCCTCCATCGCCTGGTCGCTCTACGCCATGTTCATCATGGCCGACCAGCTAGCCGCAGGTCAGGTGCACGAGGCCATGATGACGAGCATGGACAACCTGTATTTTGAGAGCGCTGGCACCATCCTGTCGCTCGTCACCGTGGGCAAATACCTCGAGACGCGCAGCAAGTCCAAGACCGGCGGCGCTATCGAGGCGCTCATCGACTTAGCACCCAAGACCGCGACCGTCGTGGCAGAGGACGGCAGCGAGGCCACCGTCGACGTCGATGCCATTCTGCCCGGCCAGGTGCTGCGTGTGCGCCCCGGCGAGTCCATCCCCGTTGACGGCGTGGTGCTCGAGGGCAGCTCGGCCGTGGACGAAAGCGCGCTCACCGGCGAATCCATTCCCGTGGAGAAGACCGCCGGCGACACTGTCAATGCGGCCACGGTCAACCGCACGGGCTCGTTTACCTTCCGCGCCACGCGTGTGGGTGCCGACACGTCGCTCGCCAAGATTATCCAGCTCGTCGAGGACGCCAACGCCACCAAGGCGCCCATCGCCCGCATGGCCGACAAGGTCGCCGGTGTGTTCGTGCCCGTGGTGTTCGTGATCTCGGCCGTGACCTTTGCGGCGTGGATGGCACTGACCGGCAGCATAAACGAGGCGCTCACCTCCGCCGTGGCCGTGCTGGTGATCAGCTGCCCGTGCGCGCTGGGCCTGGCCACGCCCGTCGCCATTATGGTCGGCACCGGCAAGGGCGCCGAGATGGGCATTCTCTTTAAGAGCGCCGAGGCGCTGGAGAACCTGCGCAGCGTAGGTACCGTGGTGCTCGATAAGACGGGCACGGTCACCCGCGGCAAGCCTGCCGTGACCGACATTGTGGTTGCCGCGCACGCCGACGGCTCGCCCGCCATGGGCGAAAAGGCGCTGCTCAAGCTGGCCGCCGCGTTGGAGCGCTCAAGCGAGCACCCGCTGGCCGAGGCGATTATGGCCGAGTGCGAGGCGCGCGGAATCGTCGCACGCATGGTCGAGGACTTTGCCGCCGTGCCCGGGCGAGGCGTTACGGCACGCGAGGGGCAGAATGTCATCGCCGCCGGCAACGTGCGTCTGATGGACGAGCTAGGCGCGAAGGTTCCCGCCGGCCTTGCCAAACAGTTCGCAGCCGAGGGCAAGACGCCGCTGTTCTTTGCCAAGAACGGCGAGCTTGTCGGCACCATCGCCGTGGCTGACGAGGTCAAAGAGACGAGCGCCGAGGCCATCGCCGCGCTCCGCAAGCTCGGCGTCGACGTGCGCATGCTCACCGGCGACAACCGCGTCACCGCCGAAGCGATTGCCCGCCGCGTGGGACTGAGCAGCGAGCAGGTCATCGCCGACGTCCTCCCCGCCGACAAGGAACGCCACGTGCGCGAGCTGCAGGATGCGGGCAGCAAGGTCGCCATGGTGGGCGACGGCATCAACGACTCCCCCGCCCTGGCGCGCGCCGACGTGGGCCTTACGATCGGCACCGGCGCCGACATCGCCAAGGAGGGGGCAGATGTGGTGCTCATGCGCAGCGACCTCATGGACGTCGCCCGCGCCATCGAGCTGTCGCGCGCCACGATCCGCAACATCAAGCAGGACTTGTTCTGGGCGCTGTTCTACAACGGCATCGGCATTCCGCTTGCCGCGGGCGTGTTCTTCCCTCTCACGAGTTGGCAGCTCTCGCCGATGTTCGGCGCCGCGGCCATGAGCCTGTCGAGTGTCTGCGTCGTGTCCAATGCGCTGCGCCTGCGAACCTTTAAGCCGAAAGTGGCAAAATAGGCTCACCATTCAGTCCATTTAGAACGGGTTTTCCAGATGCCCGAGATTGACCTGAAAGAGGAGCGACGCGTACTTTGATACGCGAGCGACGGCTTGAAGGTCAAGGTCGGGTGCCTGGGAAAGCCGACACAACAGAGAGGAATATCCATGCGTTTCACAATTAAGACTTCCGGCCTTATGTGCGGCCACTGCGACGCCACCGTCGAGACGGCGCTGCTCAACGTTGCCGGCGTGACCGATGCCGACGCCGATCACGAGACCCAGACTGTCCAGGTGGAGTGCGCCGACACCGTGACCGCCGAGCAGCTCGCCGCCGCCGTCGAGGGCGCCGGCGAGAAGTTCCACGCCCTTTCGGTGACCGCCGCATAGCAGTCGCTGCCTACTGAATCCTCAGAAGTTGCGGTGAAATACGGACTGTTGTGCCGCCCTAGGCCTTTAAACGGTCCGTATTTCACCGCAACTGACGGGGACATCCGGAAGATCGACCAGAAACGAGGACCCGACATGATGGCAGACCATAAATCGGTGACCCGCATGCTCAAGACGGCACGCGGCCAGATCGACGGCATCTTGCGGATGGTCGAGGAGGACCGTTACTGCGTCGATATTTCCACGCAGCTCATGGCAACGCAGGCGCTCCTCGCGCGCATTAACGCCGACGTGCTCAAGGCGCATATCGAGGGCTGCGTGACTTCGGCAATCGAATCGGGCGACGAAGACCTCAAAGCCGCCAAGCTCGCCGAAATCGAACGCGTCGTCGACAAGCTCTCCAAGTAATAGGGGCATTGGGGACAGATTTCTTTGCACCGTCTTGGTATTCCGGGGACAGGTATGTTTGCACCACATTGGTGCAGATTAACCTGTCCCCCTTGCTCTAAATCGGGTATAAAGGCGTGCAGCATATCGAACGAAAGGCAATTTGCATGAATAACTTTATGAAGGGTCGCAATGGTGCCGATGAACTCACCATCGTGATGGGTTTTGCCGGCATCGTCATCGCGATGATCGGATCGATAGCCCGCATCCAGTGGCTCAGCTGGATTGCCATCGCCGTAATCGTGATTGGCGTGCTGCGCGGCCTATCCAAAAATATCGACGCACGTCATAAGGAGAACGAGGCCTTTGTCGCCGCGACTGCAAACGTACCCGGCTTGGGCAAGTTTGTAGCTAGCTTGGGCGGCGGAGCTGCAGCGGCCAACGCCTCGCGCGCAGCCGGTACTAGCAAGGAAGACTTTGAACGTGCCAAGCGCACAGCCAAGAAGATGTGGAAGGGCCGCAAGACCACGGCATACCTCAAGTGCCCCAACTGCGGCCAGATGCTCTCCGTCCCCAAGGGCAAGGGCAAAATCCGCGTCACCTGCCCCAAATGCCACGCCAAGATGGAGACGCGCTCCTAGCCGCCATACCATGGGACAAATAAAAGCCGAGGCCTCGCACTGAGACCTCGGCTTTTTTGATTATGACAAAGGGATTGTCCCTTTGTCACACCTATGCCACGCCGTCGCGGGCCAGCTCCTCGGCAAGCGCTTCGGCTGGCATGGCCATAATCGCGTCGAGCTCGGCGTCCACCTCGGGAATACGCTTCACCTTGAGCTTGCGCACCAAATCGCCACGGCACATCACGTGCGTCGGCTCACGCAGTGCGCACAGGTCATCGAGCGGGTTCTTGCGCGTCACCAAGATATCGGCGGCCTTGCCGCACTCGATTGTGCCAGTCTCGCCGTCCAGCCCCAGCAGCTCGGCGTTGACTTGCGTAGCCGTATGCAGTGCGAAGGCGTTGCTCACGCCGACATGCTTGGCAAAATAGGCCACCTCACGCCACATGTCGTACTGCGTCACGAACGGGCAGCTCGAGTCCGTGCCCAGGCCCACCTTAACGCCAGCTTCCAGTGCGGCACGGGCGCTCTCGATAATGCCCGAGCACACGATGTCGCCGTTCTTCTTTTGCGTATCGGTCGAATGGGTCTTTTTCGGGTCGAGCAATACAAACGGCAGCGCCGGGCTGATAGTGCAGGTAACGCTGGGCGCGCGATCCTCAAGCTGCGTGCCCGCGGCGCCGCGGTACAGTTCCAAGATCTCAGGAGTCATCGGGGCACCGTGCTCGATCGTGTCAACGCCGGCCTCAAGCGCGGCCTTCACGCCTTCGGTGCTCTCGACATGGGCCATAACCGGCAGGCCCACCTCGTGCGCAGCCTTGCACGCCGCCGCGGCAACCTCCACCGGCATACGCAGCACGCCCGGCTCGCCCACCTCGGTCGCGTCGAACACGCCGCCCGTTACGAACAGCTTAATGACGTCGGCACCGCGCGCATACAGGTCGCGCACCTGTTCGGCTGCCTCGGCGGG
>USKL01000058.1 GCA_900555225.1 uncultured Collinsella sp. | reverse complement strand
TCAAGTTCTCCACCTATGCCACGTGGTGGATCCGTCAGGCTATTACGCGCGCTATCGCCGACCAGGCCCGTACCATCCGTATTCCCGTGCACATGGTCGAGACCATCAACAAACTCGTCCGCGTGCAGCGCCAGCTCCTTCAGGACCTGGGTCGCGACCCGACCCCTGAGGAGATCGGTGCCGAGATGGACATGAGCGCCGACCGTGTCCGCGAGATCCAGAAGATCTCGCAGGAGCCCGTGTCGCTCGAGACCCCCATCGGCGAGGAAGAGGATTCTCAGCTGGGCGACTTCATCGAGGACTCCCAGGCCATCGTTCCGCCCGATGCGGCCAGCTTCTCCATGCTGCAGGAGCAGCTCACCCAGGTGCTCGATTCGCTTGCCGATCGTGAGCGCAAGGTTATCGAGCTGCGCTTTGGCCTTGTCGACGGACATCCCCGCACGCTCGAGGAAGTCGGTCGTGAGTTTGGCGTTACGCGCGAGCGCATCCGCCAGATCGAGTCCAAGACCCTGGCCAAGCTCCGCCACCCGAGCCGCTCCAGCAAGCTGAAGGACTATATCGAAAGCTAGTCAAGCAAGAGGCGCCCTCAAGCATATCCGCTTGGGGGCGCTTTCATGTAGTCGTTGGGGACGTTCTTGAATGACTAGTCGTTTAAGAACGTCCCCAATGATTAGGTCGGAAAATTTCTTAAAAAAGTTCTTGCCCTGAGCTGATTCGTCCGTATAATAAACTTCGTTGCTTGAGAGCACGCGCCTATTCCTCGGTAGCTCAATGGTAGAGCACGCGGCTGTTAACCGCGCTGTTGTAGGTTCGAGTCCTACCCGGGGAGCCAGGTTGTAAAACCCGTCGCTTATGCGGCGGGTTTTTTCATGCCGCGATCGCCGTTCGCGAACGTTACCATATCAACATTTCGTGTCGAGGATGTAATCCCGAGGCCCGCCACCTCAACATGCCGCGGTCGTTGTAAAATATTGCAATGATTGCTCCCACGACATGGTGCCGCGAGCACCAAGAAAAGGAGATTCTTGTGTCTGAGACCATTAACGGCAGCCTGAGCGTCTCGAACGACGTTATTGCCGATATTGCCGGTTATGCCGCGATGACGTGCTATGGCGTTGTCGGTATGGCTGAGCAGCTCCAGGGCGCCGAGAGCGTGCGCCTGCTTGCCGGTCAGCGCCTCCGCAAGGGCGTGCTTGTCTCCGCCGACGAGAACGGCCTTACGGTCGATCTTCACGTCGTGCTCGAGAACGGCGTCAACATGAAGTCCGTCTGCCACAATCTTTCGAGCTCCGTTGCCTTCACTCTGCAGGAGATCGCCCAGATCGATCCCGCCAGCCTTAAGATCGGCATCCATATCGACGCGCTCAAGAGCCGTCTGAACTAGCATCCGAAAACGGAGATTCAAATACCCATGATTGCAAAGACCATTCGCACCTGTTTTCCGATCGCTGCGGCTGCCGTTTCCGATAAGGCCGAGGAGATCAACAAGCTCAACGTCTTCCCCGTACCCGACGGCGACACCGGCACCAACATGTCGCTCACGCTCGCCTCGGTGACCAAGGAGCTTTCCGCCCTTCCCGCCGATGCCGATATGGAGGCCATCGCCGGCGCCATCACCCACGGCTCCCTGATGGGTGCCCGCGGTAACTCCGGAGTCATCACCTCGCAGATTCTGCGCGGCGTGGCCGAGGGTCTTGTCTCTGCCGACGAGCCTATTACGTCCGCCAACATTGCCTTCGCCTTCCGTCGTGCCGTCAAGGTTGCCTTCCAGGCTGTCCGCAAGCCCATCGAGGGCACGATCCTCACGGTCCTGCGCGATGTCTCGACCAAGGCCGATGAGTGCGAGAAGAAGAAGTTCTCGGCCGAGGATGCGCTCGATGCTATCGTCGTCGAGGCGTACCAGTCCGTCGCCCGCACGCCCGACCTGCTGCCCGTTCTGAAGGAGAACGGCGTGGTCGACTCCGGCGCCTTTGGCTTCGCCATCTTCCTTGAGAACTTTGTGGCTGCAGCACTTGGCCGCAGCACCGTTGTCGAGGATTTCTCCGCCACGTTTGATTCCGCTGTCTCTGCCCGCGACGCGGCCCTTGGTCGCGTTGAGATCGAGGCCAACGACGATTGGGAGGGCTCGGAGTTCCGCTACTGCAACGAGTTCCTGTTTAAGGCCGACGCCCCGTTTGACGAGGACGAGTGCCTTAAGTTCCTGGGTTCCATGGGCGACTGCGAGCTTCTCGTGGGCGCCTATCCCGACTACAAGATCCATGTGCACTCCAACACCCCCAACCTGGTGCTCGAGCACATGCTGCAGCTCGGTCAGATCTATGAGGTCTTTATCCACAACATGGAGATGGAGGCCCACGACCGTACCGCCAAGATCCACGAGGATCAGGAAAAGGCCGCCGAGCCCGCCAAGGCGCTGGGCTTTGTCGCCGTTGCCGCCGGTTCCGGCGAGGCCGACATCCTCAAGTCCCTCGGCGTCGACGTGATCGTGTCCGGTGGCCAGACTATGAATCCCTCGACCGCCGACCTGCTGGGCGCGGTGGACCAGGTCAACGCGACCTCGGTCATCATCCTGCCCAACAACGGCAACATCCGCATGGCCGCTGAGGCTGCTGCTTCAGCCTGCACCGACAAGAAGGTCGCCGTCGTTCCCACCAAGACCGTCCCGCAGGCCTTCTCCGCGCTGTTCGCGGTCCTGCCCGATTCCGAGCTCGAGGATGCCGTCGCCGCCATGGTCGACGCCATCAGCGAGGTCCGCGATGGCGAGGTCACCCGCGCCGTGCGCGACTCCAGTGCCTCTGACGGTTCTCCGATTCACTCCGGTGACGTCATGGGTATCATCGCCGGCTCCATCGACGTGGTCGGTTCCGACGTGAAGCAGGTCACGCTCGACTGCATCAGCCGCATGCAGGAGGAAGAGGAGGGCGACGCGCTGACGATTCTGGCCGGCGAGGAGCTGTCCGATGAGGCCTTCCAGGAGATCGTCGACGCTATCGAGGAGGCTCAGCCCGACTTGGAGATTGACGCCCATCGTGGCGAGCAGCCGCTCTATCCCGTGATCTTCTCGATCGAGTAGGCAACTGCCCATGTCCGAGCTGTGCTCCGTGCCGCGCGTCTCGGAGCGCTTTGCCCAGAGCAATGCGCTCGACGAGGATATCGCGCGACTCAAATATGTTTCGGGTAAACGTGAGGAGGCCCTTCGCCGTCTGGGAATTCGGACGGTGGGGGACCTCCTTCTCCATATCCCTCATCGATACCTCGACTTTACCCGTTCTTGGTCTATCGAGATGGCGCCCATCGGTACCGTGTGCACCATCATCGCCACGGTCGACCGTATCGTCCAAAAGCAGCCGCGTCCGCGCATGCAGGTGACCGAGGTCTCGCTTGTTGACGAGACGGGCGTGCTGCAGGTCGCCTTTTTCCGCCAGCCCTGGATTGCCCAGCAGCTTAAGCAGGGCGACCGCCTGGCCGTGATGGGCAAGGTCGAGTTTGCCTACGGCTTTAAGCAGATGGCCTCGCCGCACTTTGAAAAGCTCGAGGACGGGCGTGCCGCAGGCACCATCCTGCCGGTCCATTACGTGAGTGATGGCGTGAGCCAGGCGTGGATGCGCCGCATCGTAAGCGGCGCGCTCGAGGTCGTCGGCAATCCGTTCGATCCGATTCCCGCGCCGCTGCGCGCAAAGCGGAAGCTCATGAGCAATGCCCGCGCGTTGCGTTCGATCCACTTTCCCTCGAGCATGGCTGAGCGCGACATCGCACGCCGGCGTCTTGCCTACGAGGAGTGCCTCTACCTGCAGCTGGCGCTGCGTCTGCGCAACGACGGCGGCCTGGTCGATGTGGTGCCCTATGCCCACACTGCGGGCGAGCACCTGGCCGCGCTCAAGCAGGCCCTGCCGTTTTCGCTGAGCGACGAGCAGGAGGCCGCGTTCCAAGACATCCTGCGCGATATGTGCGATGGCGGGCGCGTGATGAACCGCCTGCTGCTGGGCGATGTCGGTACCGGTAAGACCGCCGTTGCCGCCTGCGCGCTGGCTGTGGCTGCCGATAGCGGCACACAGGCCTGCGTTATGGCGCCCACGGGCGTGCTGGCGCGTCAATATGCCGATAAGACCGGCCCTCTGCTCTCGCAGGCCGGCATGTCTTGGGCGCTTCTGACGGGTGCCACGCCGGCCGCAGAGCGCGAGCGCATCCATGCACGGCTGGAATCGGGAGAGCTCGACGTCCTCTTTGGAACCCACGCGGTCCTTTCGGATAACGTGGCGTTTAAGTATTTGTCGCTCGTAGTCATCGATGAGCAGCACCGGTTTGGCGTCGGCCAACGCAATGCCTTGCGCGCGAAGGGCCCCGGTGCCGATCTGCTCGTTATGACGGCAACGCCCATCCCGCGTACGCTGGCGCTTTCGGTCTACGGCGATCTGGACACGAGTATCATCCGCCATCGGCCCGTCCCTGGCGCTGGCGTGACGACACGCGTGCTTACCGAGTCGAGTCGCGACCTTGCCTATGGCGCCATCCGCGAGGCGCATGAAAAGGGTCAGCAGGCCTACGTGATTTGCCCGCTCGTGGAGCCGAGTGACTCGGCCGATGATCTGGAGGACGTGTCCGGTATCGCCCGCGACGACGAGGGCCGCGTGACGGTCCCCGTGCCGCTGCACGATACGGCGACCGAGCTCGATCGCCTGCGTCTGGCGTTGCCGGGTCTTGCCATCGAGCGCCTTCACGGCCGCATGCCAGCGGGGGAGAAGGACCAGGTTATCGATGCCTTTAAGCGTGGCGAGATTGACGTGCTCGTCTCGACTACGGTGGTCGAGGTGGGCGTCGACGTGCCTAACGCCACCGTCATGGTCATCGAGAACGGGGAGCGCTTTGGTTTGGCTGCTCTGCACCAGCTGCGCGGTCGCGTGGGCCGTGGCAGCGTGTCGGGCACGTGTCTGGTCATGACGCACTCCAAGGGCAACGGCGGCGCTTCGGCAGCACAAGATCGCCTGCAATCGCTCGAGAAGACCTCGGATGGCTTTACGCTCGCCCAGATGGACCTGCGTCTGCGCCACGAGGGCGAAATCCTGGGGTACCGCCAGCATGGCGGAGTGACCCTGCGCTTTGTCGACCTGGATGCCGACGAGGAGCTGATCGAGTGGGCCCATTTGGACGCGGTCGAGCTCTTGCGGTATGCTTGCAACCTTGACTCCGTGGCGACGCGCCCCCTGCGCGATGCGGTCGCCATGCGATATCGACACATTTTTAAGGAGGTCAGCGGAGGATGAGAATCATCGGCGGCGAATGGCGCGGTCGTAAGATCGAGGAGCCCCGTGGTCGCGATGTCACCCGCCCCACGACTGATCGCGTGCGCGAGGCGTGCGCATCTATGGTCATGTCGGCATTCGATTTCGATCTGGACGAGGTCCGTGTGCTGGACGCCTTTGGCGGCTCCGGTGCCCTAGGTATCGAGATGCTCTCTCGTGGGGCCCGCTCGCTCACGACGTTTGAGATCGATCGCAACGCCGCGCGGCTCATTACCAAGAATATCGAGTCGCTCTGCCGTGACCGTGCGCGTTGGCGCGTGGTAACGGGCGACATGCTGATGAGTGCCTCGCGCGGTCGTGTGCCGGGCGGCCCCTTTGATCTGGTCCTGCTCGACCCGCCGTATGCTTTTGGCGCCGAGCCGGTCGAGGAACTGCTGCAGAATCTGGCTCAGCAGGGTCTGCTTGCGCCTGGCGCTTATGCCCTGTTTGAGCATGCCTCCGCCGATGCGGGCGCGCATCCGGCAGGCTTTGAGACTGTACGTGAGAAGCGCTACGGCATTACCTCGGTCGACCTGCTTCGTTGGGTCGGCGATGACGACGGTGAGGACGATAGTGCCGTCACCGATGCCGATAACAACGATGCCACGACGTTTCAGGAGGACGCCCATGAATGACACCATCAACCGCGTGATCGTCCCGGGCACCTTCGATCCCATCACGTTTGGCCATATCGATGTGATCCGCCGCGCCCGCCGCATCTTTCCCAGTGTGATCGTCGCTGTTGCAGAGTCGCAGGGTAAAAACGGTGTGGGCACCACGTTTATGCTCGATGAGCGCGTGGCGCTGGCCCGCGAGGCGCTCGGTAATATCGACGGCGTCGAAGTCCTGCCCTTTACCGGCCTCTTGGTCGACTTCGCTCGTGAGCAGGGGGCGGGGGCCGTGGTCAAGGGCCTGCGCGCCATGACCGACTTTGAGTATGAGCTGCAGCAGGCCGACCTCAATTATCGCTTGGATAGCGAGCTGGAGTCCATCTTTGTCATGAGTGCTCCGCAGTACGGTTACATCTCGAGCTCGGTCGTTCGCCAGATCGCCTCGCTCGGCAGCGATGTATCGACGTTTGTGCCGCCCAACGTGGTCGAAGCGCTCAGACATCGCTTTTCGTGACGTTTTTTATTGCCTGGTGGCATGTGGTAAACTAGCACGATGATAAGTTACCTATGAAAGGAGACCGGATGCCGGGCGAGAATTTTCCTGGCGATAGGATCGTCAGCTTGGTCGATGAGCTCGAAGGGCTGATCGAGGAAGCCAAGCCGCCTTTCGGCAAGAACGCTCAGTTCAAGGTCATCGACGCCGACGTGTTCTTCAATATCCTCGACGAGATCCGCATGAGCTATCCCGAGGAGTGGCAGAAATCCCGCCGTATCCTTAAGGAGCGCGAGGAGCTTATGGCTTCCGCCGCCGCTCAGGCTGATTCCATCATCGCCGACGCTCAGCAGCAGGCCCTCACCATTGCCGGTGAGCAGGAGATCGTCCGCTTAGCGCAGCAGCAGGCCGACGACATCCGCGATCGTGCCCAGCAGTACGAGCGCGAGACGCGTTATGCTGCCGAGGACTACGCGGAGCAGGTCTTTACGCACCTGGAGGAGAACCTCAAGAGCCTGACTGGCACCGTTACCCGTTGCCGTCAGCAGCTCAACGAGGGTGCCGCCCAACAGAATGGTCAGTGGTAATGGCTGAGTTTCCGAGCGTTACCGTCGATCTTTCCGAGCAGCTCGAGTTTCCTGGAGATTCGTATCCGCTGACCGGTAAGGTCGATGTCGCCACCTACACGGTGGGCGAGAAGGAGTACCAGCTTCAGGACGGCATCGACTACGACGTTGTCTTTACCAATGCCGGTACCGGTGTCTTGCTCACGGGCATGGTCCGCGCGCACGCCACCGGCGAGTGCGACCGTTGCCTGGAGCCCGCCTCGTTTGATATCGCCGGCGAGATCGAGGAGTTCTACCTCTTTGAGGAGCCCGAGGATCCCGAGGCCTACGAGGACGGCTACGAGCTCCTGGGTGAGGACCGCATCGTCGATCTGGGCGAGCCCATCAATGACGCGGTCGTTATGGACACGCCGTTTGTGGTGCTCTGCAAGCCCGATTGCCGTGGTCTGTGCCCCACATGCGGTTGCAATCTCAACGTCGAGCAATGCGATTGCGCCGCCCAGGCAGAGGCGGAATGGGCCGCTGCCACGGAAAATCCATTTGCAGCATTGAAGAATCTCAAGCTTGATGAGTAAAACTGTGGTAGTATCGCTACTTGCGCGTAATCGCCACACTGGATAGTTCATAAGGAAGGTCACTATGCCCGTACCTAAACAAAAGCAGGGTCGTATCCGCACTCACACCCGTCGTTCCGCCAACATGAAGATCTCGGCTGCGGCTCAGTCCACGTGCCCCCGTTGCGGCGCTGTCAAGCTTCCGCACCACGTGTGCCCCAGCTGCGGTTTCTACAAGGACCGCGAGGTTATCGTTACCGAGTAACGGTATACTCTGGATGCGATGCCGTTCCAAATGGAACCACAATGGCCGGCTCAATGAGTCGGCCATTTTTGTATAAGGAGCATGTATATGAGTAACGTTCGCGTTTGTGTAGACGTTGTGGGCGGAGACGAGAAACCTCAGGT
>USKL01000057.1 GCA_900555225.1 uncultured Collinsella sp. | reverse complement strand
CCCGAGGAGCCCGACGCGATGGCGCCGGACGAGGAATACCAGCTCACGCCGGCGGGTCGTCGCGAACGCATTGGGCAGATTGTTCGCCTGGTCAAAAAGTACCGCGTGTGGGATAACCTCACGCCGGTTCGTTTGCGCCGCCTGCTCGAGGAACTCGGCCCCATGTTCGTCAAGATGGGGCAGATTTTGGCCAACCGGTCCGAGATTCTGCCGCAACGCTTTTGCGATGAGCTGCGCCGCTTGCGCTCCGACGTGGAGCCGGTGCCGTACGAGGTAGTGCTCCGCTGCTTGGAAGAGGAATACGGCCTGCGCCTGGGGGAGATGTTCGATGCGATCGACCCCAATCCGCTTGGTAGCGCATCACTCGCGCAGGTGCACCGCGCTCGTCTGGTGACGGGCGAGGACGTGGCCGTTAAGGTGCAGCGCCCCGGTGCGCAGCAGGTTATGGCACAGGACATCGATATCATCCGCTCGGTGGTGCGTATCGTTTCCAAGTTCGTCAACACCGATCAATTCGTTGACCTGCACGGCGTAGTCGAGGAGTTGTGGACCTCGTTTCGCGAGGAGACCAACTTTTTGGCCGAGGCCAAAAACCTCAACGACTTCTACGAGTTCCATAAGAGCGTTCATGGCGTGACGTGCCCCAAATCCTATCTGGACCTGTGCACCGAGCACGTGGTGGTTATGGACTACGTCGATGGTATTTCGATCGCCGATCCTGAACGCTTGGTGGCCGAGGGCTATGACTTGGAAAAGATCGGTGCCGCAATCGTCGAGGACTACTCGACGCAGGTGCTCGACGACGGCTTTTTCCATGCCGACCCGCATGCGGGAAACATCATCCTCAAAGACGGAATTGTCTACTTTATCGACCTGGGCATGGTCGGGCGTATGTCGAGCCATGACCGCGGTATCGTCAAGGACATGATTTTCGCCGTGGCCGAGGGTGACGTGCCCAAGCTCAAGGATTCGCTCATGCGCTTCGCCGTGACGCGTGGCGACTCGGCTGAGCTCGATCATTCGGCCTTTTTGTCCGATTTGGACTTTATCGTGGCTGACTTTGCGGGCCTTGACCTTAAAGACTTGGATATCGGCGAGTTTTTGACCTCGCTGCTCAATCTGGCGCGCAAAAATGACGTTGAGCTGCCGAGCGTGGTGACGATGTTCGCCCGCGGCATGGTGACGCTCGAGGGTCTGCTGACCGAGTACATGCCCAACGTCAACATGATCCAGATCATCCAGACGCACATCAAAAACGAGAAGAGCACCTATGCCCGCATGCGCGAGATGGGGCGCGATCTTGCCGCGAGCAGCTATCGTGCGGCAAAAGGCTCGCTCGAGGCGGCCGAGTATCTGGGCTTGGCTTCGCGTATGCTCACGCGCGGCCAGCTTAAGGTGAACACGCAGATCATGAGCAGCGATAAGGCGCTGCGACAGCTGGGCGGGATTATCGACCGCATGTCGATGGCTATCGTTATCGCCGGTCTGTTTATCGGTTCGTCGGTGGTGTACTACGCGCGCATCGAGCCGGTTGTGTTTGGTATCCCAGTCATTGGCTTTATGGGCTACGTGAGCGCGCTGGTGCTGGCGCTTATGCTGGGCCGCAATATCTGGCTCAACAGTCACGGCGGCAAGCACTAGAGGCTGCGACCGTCACCGCATTTTCCTATCGCAAACAATAGCTTTTACCTTGGGCTTCGCCTGCGTGCGAGGCCCTTTTGCGTGATAACATATTGACGGTTTAATCGATGGCCTAGATGGTGGTGCGGAGACGCACGAATGCGCGGTTTTCCTGCGCATTTGGGAGAATTGGGGTGCAAGTCCCCGGCTGTACCAGTAACCGTAATTCCTCTTGGCTCGGGATGCTCGCGTCGCAGATCGGACGACGTGCCCGAGTCGTTAAGGTTAAGTCGGATCGCCTCCCGTCTTGCATGCGGCTGCGGCTTTTGTGCATAGGGCTCTGGAGGGAAGGGGGACCCCGATGGGGGAACTCGAGCGCAACATGCGCGATGACGTGGGGCAGCCTCAAGGCAACGCTCCAAGTACAGACAATGGGGGACAATTGGATATGTTTGAGGACGAGCGCGAGCGCGTCTCGCATCGCCGTGGCGCAATTGCGCGCGGCGTAGCCAAGCGCGGCCTGGTGGCATTCCTGGCCTTCGCGATGGCCTTTGGCACCACACCGGCTCAGCTGTGGGCCGAGGGCGCCGAGGGCATTGCCGAGGCTGTGGCTCAGGCGGCACCGCTTGCCGAGAACGGCTCTGGTGAGTCCGCGACAAGCCCTGCTGCCGACCTCAATGCGAGCGGCATGGTGGCGAATGGGGGCACTGCCGAGCAAGATGCCACTGCGACAGCTTCGGGCCCTACCGACAAGACTGAGGACGATAGCGCTGCCGGCAATGAGGCACCGGCTGCATCGACGTCCGATGCCTCGAAGCAGGACACCGCCGTTGTCTCTGCCGCTGGAGAGGCCAAGGCTCAGCCTGCCAAGGCAGAGAGCCAGGAGGTCTCTGCCACGTGCTCCGTCGTCGGCACCGACGCCAAGGGCGCCCAGCAGACCTGGGCCGCCGCGCAGCGGATCACGCTGAAGGAGGGCTCGACCGCGGCCGACCTCTCCGAGCAGCTGTTCAAGCGTGCCGGCCTCAAGGCCGATTACAACCCCAACGGCAGCTGGGGCTGGGCACTCAACTCGATCACGTCGCCCTTCGACTCCGGCCGCACGCTCGCCTACGACTCGGCGACCGGCGCTTACTGGCAGCTGTTCGTCAACGGCAGCGCCTCCGAGGTCGGCGCGGGCGGCTACACGCTCAAGGACGGCGACTCCGTCGTCTGGTGCTACTCGAAGTACGGCGACCCCGCGCCCGAGCAGGTTTCCGTCACGATGGAGATTATTGGCAAAAAGGCCGGGATGGCTCAGCGTTGGACGAGCCCGTCGACCCAGGTGTTTGTTAAGGGCACGTCGATCAAGGATGCCTCCGCTACCTATTTCGACGCCCTTGGCATCGAGTCCAAGATGTACGACCAATTCGGCTATTGGGGTGTCCATAGCCTCGTTTCTCCGCTTGATGGTACCGAGCTGTCCGGCGCTTGGTCGTTCTTTGTCAACGGCGTTCCTGGAACTCAACTCGATAACGACTACGTGCTTAAGTCGGGCGATAAGGTCGTTTGGGCTTACGCCCCTGGGGATACTTTGCCCGGTGTCGACAACGTTGTTCTTAATCCGAGCGCTGCACGCCCTAACTGGGATAGCGACTGGTCGGGCTTTACAAGTGCCGACAAGGTTACCGACGCACCTGTGCCCACTAAGGATGCAGATGAGAAATGGGTAAGCGAGCTTAAGACGCGTGCGGACGGCAATAAGGGTGTTTCCGATGCGTTGCTGATCGGTGACTATCTCTATGTGGCAGTTGGTTCTAAATTGCTCAAAAAGGATGTCGAGACGGGCAAGACCGTTCTAGAGTCACCTTTGGCTGCTGCAATTGATTCCACCTCACGCATGGTATATACCAATGGTGTTGTGCTTGTTCCGCTTTCAGGCGGTCGTCTTCAGGCCTTAACGGTTGATGTGCTTGCGACGGTTTGGGTTACTGATGGGTTGCCGGCCGGTCCCGATGGCGCGCAGCAGTCGCTTGCTTCTGTTTCGGTTCGCGATGGCTATGCCTATTTTGGTACCGCTTCGGCCGATTGGATTGACTCGAGTGACGGCTACCTGCTTTGTGTTCGTATTTCTGACGGTAAAGTCATGTGGCAGCACAAGAATGAAAACAGCAAGGGCTATTACTGGGCTGGCATGGCGTTCTCGGGCGACTATGGCGTTATCGCGGATGATTCAGGCACTGTCAGCACGGTTGATCCTTCGACTGGAAAGACCGTAGCAAAGCTTAAGATCGCCGATCGCGTTCGCGCGAACGTGCTTGTTGATGGGGCTACTGCTTACGTTGTGAGTGCCGATGGCACGCTCCATAAAATTGCTATCGCTAATGATGGGGCCCTTTCAGAACTGGGTAAAGTTACGTTTGGCAGCAGCTCGACCTCTACACCCGTGTTTGTCAACGGTAAGATTGTAGTTGGCGGCACGTCGATTGAGTCCTTTATGGGCGGTCCCCAAAACAGTCTTACGAGCCACTATGGTCAGCTTGCAATTATCGACGCCGATACGCTTACGGTCGATTATTCAATTTATAAGGCAGACGGTAACTTCATCCGCGAGGATTCTTCTGCAAGTGGTTTTACGGGCAGCGGCGATGTTAAGTCACAGCCTGTGGTTTCCATTCAAGATGGTCATACCTATGTATACTTTACGTCCAACAATAATCCTGGCGGCATTTATCGCTATCGCATAGGTGACGAAGAGGCTGAGCTGCTCTATAGACCGTCGGCCGAGAACCAGCAGTACTGCATGTCGTCGATTTCGGTCGGTTCTGATGGCTCACTCTACTACGCTAACGATTCGGGCAAGTTGTTCGCGATTAAGGGAAATGGCCAGAAGGTCAATCGCTATACTGTCTCGTTTGACGCAAATGGTGCAGATTCTATTGTGCTCGATTCCCAACGTATTAAGGCTGGTAAAACTGCTACGGAGCCTGCTGTAAAACCGCGTCGCAAGGGCTATACCTTCGGCGGTTGGTATACCGATGAGGCGTGCACGCAAGCGTATGACTTCAGTACGCCGGTGACGGCCGATCTGACGCTGTATGCCAAGTGGACCAAGAATGCCACCAATTCTGGTGACAATGGCGGTTCTGGCTCCAGCGGCGGCAGCGGTTCTGGTACTGGTACCGGCACGGGCACTGGTACGGGTTCCGGCGCTGGTTCCGGCTCTAAGGGCCCGCAGGCCGGCGGCGCTATCGCCCCGGGTCAGAAGCCGGTGACCAAGACGACGGTGTCGACCAAGACCGAGACCAAGGAAAACAAGTCCGACAAGAAGGGCTCCGATAAGTCCGACAAGAAGGATGAGAAGAAGTCTGAGAAGAAGGACAGCAAGTCCGACAAGAAGTCCGATTCCAAGTCCGATACGGGCGCTGCTTCCACGACCACTGCTAAGAAGTCCTCTGGTGCTTCCGAGCAGGAGACGGGCACCAACCCGCTCGCCATCGTTGGCATCGCCGCCGGCGTGATTGGCCTTGCGCTCATCGCCGTCTTCGTGCTGACCAAGCGCGGCAAGGGTGACGGTAATGCCCGATAAGCCCAAGGAGACCAACGGGCAACAGCCCGACTCCTCGTTTATCCAGCTCGATGATCCAAAGCAAAAGGGCGCCGCTTCGGCGGCGTCCGCTCCTCGACGGAAGGCGCTCCTTGGCGTTCTGACTGCCGCATGCGTCGTTCTGATCGTGGTCTCTCTGGGCTTTGTTCATCCCTCCGAGAGCGGTGCTTGGTCCATTGATTGGATCGTCCAGACCGTGGCGGGGGAGAGCATCGTCGCCAAGGATGGCAATGGGTCCGGCTCGACTGTCGCTTCGGGCAAGGCCGGGTCCAAGGATTCCAAATCTTCTGATGATACGAATGACGGGTCTAGGGGTTCTGACAAATCTGACTCCAAGAAAGATTCCGAGTCTTCGGACAAGGAATCGGACAAGAACTCGGATAGCAAGAAGTCCGGCGAAAAAGGAGCAGGAAATAAAAAGACTGACAACAGTCAGTCGGCTTCTCAGAATTCGGCAACGTCCGGTGGGCCTTCTGCCGTTCCTGATAACAGTAATGCCCCCTCGGGCAACCAGAGCGTCTCTCAGGAGTCTAGCTACGTTACCGTGACTGTCTCGGTTACTTCGAGCGCTGTGGGCAATCCTGTGTCCGCTGGTGGTACCTACACCTTTAATGAGGGAGCAACTGCCTACGACGCTCTCTGCGCGCTGGGTATTTCTATAAATGCGCGTGGCTCGTCGTTTGGCACTTATGTTGCCGCCATCGGTGGCCTGGCCGAGAAGGATGAAAACTATGGAAGCGGTAGCGGCTGGTGTTATTCCGTCAACGGCACAACGCCCATGACAGCCTGCAGCAACTACGTTCTCTCAAACGGCGACAACGTGGTCTGGTATTACGTGACAGGCTAGGGGCCTCGACATATCGCATCAAACGGGCGGTTCGGACAAACATCCGAGACGCCCGTTTTTATACGAATGGGACGTCATTTCCCAATCGAGGCTCAACCGGAAATTGCATCCCGCCCTGTAGGCGAATTCCGGGACGCAGCTTCCCGTTGGGGCGGGTTTCGGAAAGCGTGTTCCGCTCTGAGGGCTCATTCCGGGATAGACTTTCCGAAGCAGCGCCCATTGGGAAGCTGCGGACCGTATTGGGCATCGATTTTGGGATGCGCTTTCCGCTAGAGCCACGTTGCGGAAGCTGTGTCCCGTTCTGAGGCTGCAATCTGGGACGCGCTTTCCGCGGGGCGACCATGGGGAAACTACTACCCATTCCGACGCTGCGGCCCGCCTTGTGCGCTTTCCTCGGCAGGCTCTGCAAACAAAAAACCGGTTGGAACGGGAATTCCAACCGGTTATACATTCAAGCAAATAGCGAATCGACTACGACCGTGCGCCCTCGAGGAAAAAGCGGCGGCTGAAGTAGTTGTACCAGGTGACGAGGAACGTGGCGATGGCCTTCATGGCCTGGTAACCGATGCTCAAAAACGTGACGCCCACAAACATGTACAGGTCGTTGAGGCCCAGGCCGATCACCGACAGGATGGTGAAGATCGTGAACTCGCGCTTGCGGCTCATGCCTTCGCGGTGGTCGAACACGTACTTCATGCTGAGCCAGTAGTTGACCACGACGGATGTGATAAACGAAACCGTGGTGCTCATCAAAAAGTCGAGGTGGAACAGCTCGACGAGCGCAATGAGCATGCCCCAGTCGATGCCAAAGGAGATAAGACCCACGACAGCAAACTTGAGGAACTGCTTGGTATGAGGTTGTGCCAGCGCCTTGCGCACGTAATCACATCCAATGCGTTGATGAATCGAGCAGGGGATACTTTAGATCTTTTGCAAGGGAAACGTAAGGTCTTTGCCAAGAACTATACGAACTCGCCAAATTTTCAAGAGCTAATCCGTAAACGTTGATAATTTGCCCGTAAACGAGCGGCGCCCACGGAAGATACTGCGCTGAGTGCGCGTCATCCGTGGGCGCCGTAATGCTGCAGGGGTGTCGAGCTACTTGGTCTCGTCGCCCTCCAGGAAGATCTTTCGGGTCACAAAGTTGTAGACCATGACAAGCGCGGTGGCGCAAATCTTGGCGATATTGGCCTCGAGTCCCAGGCCGGCGTTGAGCGCCAGCACGATGCCGTCGTTGAGAGCCAAGCCGATCACGGAAAGCACGACAAAGAGGATGAACTCGCGGCGGCGCTGCTGCATCTTTACGAAAAGCATGTCCCAGCCGCTGTGCGTGAGTACATTGACGAGGACGATGTAGTTGTTCCGGCAAAGCCGAAGCGCACAGCGAAACAGGCAGTGCCGAAGAAAGTTGAAGCGCCGGTGTTAATTGCACCTGCAATTAACACTGCGCCGGTCACTATGGATGGAGGTGAAGAA
This sequence comes from uncultured Collinsella sp., assembly GCA_900555225.1. Lineage (GTDB taxonomy): Bacteria > Actinomycetota > Coriobacteriia > Coriobacteriales > Coriobacteriaceae > Collinsella. The sequence continues at coordinate 435 of USKL01000057.1, read as the reverse complement.
TCATTAGCATCGAAATATTTTGGGACGACCTGAACGAAACCAAGCAGCGCGAGATCATGTCTACGCTCGGCGACAACGGCAACTATGACGTGATTCCGATAGCCGTCATTGAGACCGAGCAGCTCCACAGCTTAGCAGAGGATGATTTCAATTTCGTTGATGAGATTTTGGAATGCGACGACGAATTGAATTTCTACATGGAGCTGCACTGTGACGCCAGAAGTGTTTTCGGTTCGCTTGACGGGATCGCTCCGGATGACTATCTCAATGTCTACGCAAACTACAATGTTACAACGAGACAAGTCGACGACACCCTTGACATTATGATCTGCCGCAGTATCGGCTCTAATGAGGCGGCAGTGTACAAGCTCTCGGAAGCTGAGAAAGAAATAGTTCTTGAGAAGATGGACGAGTACTGTCAGAAGCGTGAAGGCA
>USKL01000056.1 GCA_900555225.1 uncultured Collinsella sp. | reverse complement strand
GAGCCATTGAGCACACCCCCAGCACGAAAGCTCACGAGAGCGTAAATCAATACCGATAGGCAGCTGGCTGCCGCGCCATACCCCAGAAGCGTCAGCTGCCCCATATCGCTATACCCAAGGGCACATCCGACTCCAAGGTACGGCCCCGGAAGAAAGAAGATCCATCGCAAGGACGGTATGGGCGTCTGAAGGTAAGTTCCGTAGAGCGTCAAGCTCATGACAAATCCAATAATTATCGCAGCCCCGCTCAATACAGCGCTGCCTGTAATCCGATAGATGGTCGTCGTCTCCAACGCAACCGATATCACCAATACGGCGTTGACTATCAATGCGGGCAAAAATACAGTTAGCATGTCGTGCGAGTAGTTATGCCCTCCACGTATTATGGCTATTGCAAAAAGAAGAAGGCAAAGCGCACTATATGCTGCGCCAATTATTAAAGCAGACGAAAATGCATGGGCTAGAGCCCCATAAAAGCGGCTGAGACCTCTTGCCAAAGAAATTCGGCAGCCCTCTTCATAGCCACGCTCCTGTAGAATTACCAGGCAAACGATGAGCGGCACAAGCAGAGCTGTGCCGGCAAAGGCGCTACGCACAAGGGACTCTTCGGGTGCAGAAGGATCGATTACATTCCAGCAGAAGCCAATATCCTCCCCAAAAACGCTATTGCCAAAGGCGAGCAACGTTGTTCCATTTTTTAGAAAGATACCGAAGAGAAGGCCGAACGCCAGCATAAGCGCAAGACCAAACTTCGCCGGAAATATCCTGTGCAAACGCATCATATCTGCCTTTATGGGATGGATCGCCCGCTTCATAGCGAGACCGCCTTCATCAAGCGCCTGTAATACTCTTTTAGGGATGACGCCTCATCCCTTATGACGTCCATCGATTCCTTTTTTTGCAGTTCGCCGTCATGAATAAACAGGCAGCTTGTTGCAACCGATGCCAACTCATCCAAATCATGACTAGAGATGAGCATGGTCTTACCCTGCTCTCGATTCAATCGACCGATAAGGGCCCATATACTCTCGATGCCCAACGGATCCAATCCATTCGCCGGCTCATCGAAAATTAGTACGTCGGTGTCGCCCAATAAAGCCGTAGCTATATCCAGTCGCCGTTTCATTCCCAGAGAAAAACTGCTCACGCTCTTTTTCTCATCGACGTCCAGCCCGACTAGGCCCAAGACGCGAGGAACCTCACGTTTCTCATCGAGCCCCCATTCCGCACATCGGATCCGAAGATTCTCAGCCGCACTGAGGGATTGGTATGCTCCGCAGGAATCTGGCACATAGCCGACACGCGTCCGCATCAGGCTCAGCTCTTTTTTCGACTTGCCTCCAAAGAGCTCCACGCTCCCCGACGACGGCTCGCAGAGGCCCAAGACGATTTTAATTAGCGTGCTTTTGCCCGCACCGTTTGCACCAACAAGGGCAAGGAGCTCGGACTGATGCACCTCGAAGGAAACGTCATGCAAAACGCGCCGTCTCCCGTAGCGCTTTGACACCTTTGATAGCTTTATCGCTGATGCGTTCATCGGCCTCCCGTTCTGCTTGATAGCAAAACCGCTCATATCGTTCCTTCTTTCCTTTATCGTTTTTCATAGTTGTTATTGTTTTTCGATAACTCATATTTGTCAAGGTAATCTAAAAGAAAGAACCCGTGTTAGACACGGGCCCCTTTACGCTGATATTTCGTTATAGTTGTTCGCTTTATGCTACTCGTCGCTCAAATCTACAGCAAAGACTGATGTCGGAAGCAACGCCTCATTGCCTCCGCCGTCCCGCATCTGCCTCACGACATTTTTTGCACGCTCAACAATAAGCTCCTCAAGCTCTTTCTCACTCACCCGCCGAATAATATCTCCCGGTTGACAGTCAAGTTCATCGCAAATATCGAGAAGCGTCTTAAGGCGAATAGCTTTTATCTTTCCGTTTCTAAGCTTTGAAATATTAGCCGGAGTATGCCCCGTCGCCCGAATCAGATCAGCGCTGGTCTTTCCGGTCTTAAGCAGCTGCGTCTCAAGCTCGATGATGAGATAGCTCATGTTTCCTCCTACACAAGCTCGTCAGACTGCTCTTGGAGCAGCGAGGCATAACTCCAGATCGCCGAGATAAACAAGCAGACAACTGCGCCGATAAACGACCCCGCATCAAAGGTAGCGCCTTGGCAAATCTCAATAACGAAGGAATGAGGCACGATGTAAAGCTCCAGTCCGCCAATGGTGAGATTGACCGATCCATAGGCACCAACAAACGAAACCGCAGCGTTAACAGCAAAGGCAAGTGCAAGAACACGGATAAGCCGCACATGTGCCCTGGTAAAGGGCGAGACACCCCGCGAGATGTTACGGCTGATCCCACACAAAACGACAAGCGAAATACCCACGACGAGTGCCAGGCACAGTCCGCTTGGGATAACGATGCACCCGCCATCGAGAAGCGTCACGACGCCGAAAGAATCGACAGAGGCAACGTTTGCAACCGCATACCAGATCACGTAAACAACCAACGCGGCAAAAGCGACGAGCATCCCTGCAAAAACGGCTGCCATGCAAAAGCCAAGCTTCCTGATATTATCGCCCGCTTTGGCCATACGCTGAACGCTGTTAGACATACACTCACCCTCATCGACTCTATCGTTATTCGAACAGTTTATCGAACAACGATATTGATTGCATGCGGAAAGCCCCGCCAGTGCGCATAGGCCATTTACTAACCCGGAGGGGTGAGCGTGGATTTTTGGACACATATCGAACGAGAGTGGATAATCTCCCACTTTGGGGCCGCCACCGGGCCTAAAACGGGAGATTATCCACTCTCATAGTCATCAAGGCCCGCAAGCTCTTACTCTGCCGCCTCGCGCAGGGCCGACATCGTAGCCGCATATTGCTGCTGCAACGCATGCATTCCCTCGCGAGCGCCGTCAACGGCATCGGCGCCGCGCAGCGCTTCGGTTACCACGACCGCCGGCTCGTACAGATTATCGAATCCCAGGTTCTGGCTCACGCCCTTGAGTGTGTGCGCTGCCATAAACGCACCTTCGGCGTCTCCCGCCGCCATGGCGGCCTCCAGCTTGTCCATGCTCTCGTCATCCAAAAACTTGAGGGAAAAGCGGGCAAGCATTTCCTCGCCCATCAGCCGAGCGCATGCGTCATCATAATTGGCGCCGATCTTCTCATACGCCTCACGCATGGAAATCATGGATTAAAACTCCTTTGGTCAAACTAAATCGTGGGAAACGCGACGACGTCGGCGGGGCGCGCCAACGTCTCGGCGATACGGTCTTGCACCTCGAGCAGGCAGTCGAGCAACAGCGGGTTAAACTCACCGCACTTACCGTCCAAGATCATCTGGATAGCCTCCTTGTGCGGGATAGCGTCCTTGTACACGCGCACGCTCGTCAGAGCATCGTACACGTCGGCCACCGAAACCACCTGTGCGGCGATGGGAATCTGGTTGCCCTTAAGGCCATCGGGATAACCCTTGCCATCCCAGCGCTCGTGATGCCAACGCGCAATCTGGTACGCATATTCCACAAGCGCATTGCCGACGTGATGGCGGCCCAGCTCGAGCAGCATGTCGGCGCCGATCGTGGTATGCGTCTTCATAATCTCGAACTCCTCGGGCGTAAGACGCCCGGGTTTGTTGAGGATCGCATCGTCAATCGACATCTTGCCAATATCGTGCAGCGCCGAAGCCAGGGCAATCGTGGAGCGCTCCTCATTGTCGAGGGAGATCGTGTCGCTACGCTGAACCAGACAGTCAAGCAGCAGCTCGGTCAGCTTTTCGATATTCGTAACGTGCCTGCCGCTCTCACCATTGCGAAGCTCCATGACGCCGGCCATGATGTCGATGAGCATGCGACTGTTCTTGACGCGCTCGTTGTACTGCTGGGACAGCAGGCTCGTCAGGCGGCGCTGTTTGGCGTATAGGCGGATGGTGTTGCTTACACGGCGGCGCACGACACGGGAGTCAAACGGGCGGTTGATATAGTCCGAGGCGCCCAGCTCGTACGCGCGCAGAACCATATCATCGGAATCTTCGCTCGATATCATGATGAAAGGCAGATTGTCGATACCCGATCGGCGCGACAGATCGGCCAGCACCTCAAAGCCGCTTATGCCCGGCATGACAATATCCAGCAGCACGAGCGACAACTCATCGCCATAGCGGTCGACCATGTCGAGCGCCGCACGACCGTGGTCGGCCTCGAGGATGCAATACTCGTCCTTGAGCATCTCGCTGAGAATGGCTCGGTTCATCTCGGAGTCATCGACAATAAGCACCAAAGGCTTTTCGCTTTGGAAGGCTTCGATGGAATCGGCATCGGTCACGACCGTACCGGCTTTTGCCTTAGCGCGGCTCAATAACTGGACAGCGCGGCCAACGCCCTCATCGACCGTCTCGCCATGAATGCGAACGCCACCAACACATGCCGTCAAGCTCACGTACTCATGGCCCGGAACAATCGTGGCATGAACGGCATCGGACACCTGATGCAGGCGACGGGTGAAGTCATCGGAGGGAATATTGGGCATGACGACCACAAACTTGTCGCAGCCATAGCGTACGAGCTCGTCAGTCGAACGAATTCCGCTGCGTATGGCCGTCGCCACAGCACCGAGCGCAAGGTCGCCGGCATGACGGCCACACGTATCGTTGAAGACCCTAAAATCATCAAGGTCGATCACCGCAACGCCGGCATTCATGCGGGCGCTACGGAGCTTTTCCTCGTAATATCGGCGATTGCGCACACTCGTCAGCACGTCGGTGTAGACGAGGTCCTCTTCTGCAGCCTCTTGCTCATCGATCGGGCGCACCATCAGCAGGACGTGAGGCTCGCCCTCGACCTTCAGAGGGCGTAGGCGGGCGCGGTACTCAACACCATCGTTGAGCAGTTGCTCCGACACCTCATCGGAATCTGCCAAGGCCTCAAGACTCGACTGACGCAGACAAGGGCACCGATTGCCGGCGAGCAGGCAGTTAGGCTCGCTCTTAATCTGATCGGCCGACAGCAAACGCACCACGGGGTAGGTCTTCGCGACGCGGGCGACCTCAGCGGCAGCCTCCTCGTCGGTTAGATTGACCTCGTGATTTTTGCGCATATGGGGCCCTTTCTATCGTTATGCACGGCAACGGTGCATATCAATTGGTACAAGGGTAACATCTAACAGCTGAAGGCAAACGCGCGATTATCGTTACATTTTTATGACCTGGCAAGCGGCGGTAATGGAGCCGCGGGCGCGCGGTTATGGACGCATTCGTTAACAATGACGAAACGCTAACAACCCCTCTCCCCGCAGGTCATCGAGCGTGCTAACGCTCCAAGACATCACGAACGGCATTTGCCGCCGTAACGGGGCGATCGCGCAGACCGTTATGCGCGCCCGGAATCGTCACAAGGGGGCAATCGAGATATTCGGCAGCCACCCTCGTGCCCGCCTCGCGGGGCGTGCCAACCGAGAGCTCGCCCAAGAACACGGCCGACACCGCCTTTGACGCGCGAGCGCGCTCCCAGTCGGGAGCATATGTCATATTTGTTCCGTATTCATTGGCCATAAAGCAACGACCATTGCGCAGGGCATGTTTGACTTCCGCTTCGGTCGTCCCAGGAGCCTCGGGGTCCAAGTCGCCGAGGGCTCCCAAGAAAAGCCGGAGCGCCCTTGAAACCTTTCCCGCCGCAATCATATCGAGCAAAACCGGAGCTGCGCCCATACCGACACCTTTGGCCGACACAGCCGGCTCATGCAGAATCGCACGGGCGACGAGATGGGGTTCGGTGCGAAGAAGCTCCAGCGCAACCAACGTACCGGCACTATGCGCAAGCACATTTGCCGGAGCGCCAACGTGTTCGATCACGGCTTGCAGGTCGGCGGCCTGAGCGGCAAGATCATAGCTGCCGTCTGCCGCATCGCTGCTGCCACCGCAGCCGCGGCGGTCGTAGGCAATTACGCGGTAGTTGCGGCTGAGCTCACAAGCGATACCGTCGAAAAATGTGCCGTCGACACAAGCGCCGTGCACGCACACCAAAGCAGGAGCATCAGGCGACACATCCGGGCCGGCATATTCGCGACAGGCAATCGTGGTGCCCGCATTCTCGACCGTAAAATCCATGTTGTGCCCCCATCATCAATGCCCATCCAGTTGCACGTCAGTACGGTTGGATGGACCCGCATTGCCTTATGCCTTGTTAACAGATTAACTGTACCCGACCCGAGGCTTTTCATGGCACAGCATCATGGGCGACGTGAAAAAACGAAACTTGTAAAGCAAGAGCCCGCACCTTGCTTTGGAGCCGATGCTATGCTTAGGCACAATTGTCTTGAGGAGCATATGCCTATGTCTACGTTTTTGAATGCCAGCCCCATCTTTGGGCCCGTTCGCAGCCGTCGCCTTGGTCTCTCGCTCGGCGTCAACATGATGCCGGCCAGCGGCAAAATCTGCACGTTCGACTGCATTTACTGCGAAAACGGCCTCAACGCCGAGCGTCCCTGCCATGAGCCGTACAACACAGCTGCCGTGGTACTCGACGCGCTCGAGGCAAAGCTGCGCGAGATGGCAGCCGAGGGCGAGCTCCCCGATGTGATCACCTTCGCAGGCAACGGCGAGCCCACCGCCGCGCCGGAGTTTCCGCAGGCCATCGCCGGCGCCGTCGCGCTGCGCGACGAGCTTGCCCCAAACTCCAAGATCGCCGTGCTTTCCAACGGCACGCGCGCCGACCGTCCCGAGGTGCACGACGCGCTCATGATGGTCGACGACAACATCCTCAAGCTCGATACGGTCGACCCGGCATTTATCCAGCTGCTCGACCAGCCCGTTGGCCCCTACGACGTCGAGCACCAGATTGAGACGTTCGCAAGCTTTGAAGGTCACGTTATTATCCAGACGATCTTTTTGACCGGCGAGTATCAGGGCAAGCTCATCGACAACACCGGCGAGGAGTACGTCGGCCCCTGGCTCGCGGCGCTTGAGCGCATTCGCCCACAAGAAGCAACCATCTACACGGTGGCGCGCGAGACACCGATCGCCGGCCTTGCCAAAGCGGCGCCTGAGGTGCTCGACGCCATTGCCGCGCGCGTCCAAGCCCTCGGCATTCCCTGCCAGGTGAGCTACTAGCAAAACCACGCAGCAGCCAGTGTCCGCCATCCCGCTCCATCAGTTGCGGTGATATAGTTCCTATTTATGCTGTTAAACCGCTTAAATCGGAACTATATCACCGCAACTTTTATGGACGCGTGGGTGGGCTATACTAGCTGCGGATGAAAGGAAGTTAGCCATGTATGACAAAGGACCCGTGCCTGGCCGCAACGACGCTTGCTGGTGCGGCAGCGGCAAGAAATACAAGAAATGCCATAGCGCCTTTGATGAGCGCCTCGAGCGCTTGTGGGAAGAGGGCTGGGAGGTTCTGCCTCGCACGCTTTACAAGACTCCCGCCGATATCGAGGGCATCAAGCGCTCGGCCGCCATCAACGTGGGCGTGCTCGATTATGTGGGCGAGCATATCGCCGCAGGCATGACCACCAACCAGATCGACCAGATGATCTACGACTACACCGTCGAGCACGGCGGCACGCCGGCAGACCTCAACTACGAGGGTTACCCCAAGAGCGTGTGTACCTCGATCAACGACGTCGTCTGCCACGGTATCCCCTGCGATGCGGATGTGCTGCACGAGGGCGATATCATCAACGTGGACTGCTCCACGATCCTGGACGGTTACTTTAGTGATTCGAGCCGTATGTTCTGCATCGGCGAGGTATCTGCCGAGCGCCAGCGCCTGGTCGACGTCACCCGCGCCAGCGTGGAGGCGGGTCTGGCGGCCGTCAAGCCATGGCTGCCGCTGTCCGTAATGGCCGAGGCCGTGCAAAAGACGGTCGAGGACGCCGGTTTTAGTGTGGTGCGCGAGTACGGCGGACACGGCATCGGTAAGGAGTTCCACGAGGACCCGTTTGTGGGCTTTACCACCGAGGCGCCCGATGTGGACACCATCATGGCTCCGGGCATGGTCTTTACCATCGAGCCCATGGTCAATGCCGGAGCGCCCGACATCAAGATTAGCAAGGG
>USKL01000055.1 GCA_900555225.1 uncultured Collinsella sp. | reverse complement strand
GGTGTCGATGTGGGAGTCGATGGCGATGATCTTGTCGCCCTCGCCCATAAAGCCCATGACGTTGCCCAGGCCGTCGACCTTGACCTCGTCATAGCCAAGGCTCTCCATCTCGGCCTTAATGCAAGCGACAACCTCACCCTCCTCGCAGGACTCAGAGGGGTGGGAGATCATAGCGCGCAGGAAGCGAGTCATGTCGGCGCGGTGAGACTCAGCAGCAGCCTTGATAGCGTCGAAATCGAGTTCTTTAGCCATTGTTCATAACCTTTCAAACGAAGGAATCTACCTGTGAGGTGGCGGAGCGATACCTATTTACTCCGCCCTAACGATTAGCAAGTGGGATATTCGCCTTCCCAAACAATGCGGCGATACTGGTCGGGATCGGTGTCGCCCTCGGTGGAGAAGCAGAGCACGGAGCTCGTCTTGTCCAGGCCGATGAGCTCCTTGAGCTCGGCGTACTCGGGATCGAGCATGAGGGTCTCGACCAGGCCAGTGGTCACAGCGCCGGACTCGCCGGAAATGACGCGCGGGTCGCCCTTCTCGGGAGCGCCCAGGGTGCGCATGCCGCGAGCGGTGACCCAGTCGGGGCAGGACACGAAGGCGGTGGTGTGGTTGCGCAGGATATCCCAGCCCAGAATGTTGGGCTCGCCGCAGCACAGGCCGGCCATGATGGAGGGCATGTCACCGTCCACGATGCGCGGATCGCCGTCGCCGGCGGCAGCGCCCTTGTACAGGCAGGCGGCAGGAGCGCACTCAACCACGACAAAGGTAGGCGGGTTATCGGGATACAGGTTGGTGAAGTAGCCCACCACGGCGCCCGCGAGCGAACCCACGCCAGCCTGGACAAACACGTGCGTCGGGCGGTTGATGGCCATCTCGCGCAGCTGCTCGGCAGCCTCGGAAGCCATGGTGCCGTAGCCCTCCATGATCCAGGACGGGATCTTCTCGTAGCCCTCCCAGGCGGTGTCCTGAACGATGACGCCGCGCTCGCAGGCGTCGGCCTCGGCGGCGGCCATGCGCACGCACTCGTCGTAGTTGACCTCTTCGATGGTCACCGTGGCGCCCTCGGCGGCGATGTTATCGAAGCGGGGCTTGGTGGAACCCTTGGGCATGTGCACGACGGCCTTCTGGCCCAGCTTGTTGGCAGCCCATGCCACGCCGCGGCCATGGTTGCCGTCGGTGGCGGTAAAGAAGGTAGCCTGGCCAAAGTCCTTGGCAAGCTGATCGGAGGTCAGGTAATCGAAGGTGCAGTCGGCAACGTCCTTGCCGGTCTCGTCGGCAATATAGTTGGCCATGGCAAACGATCCGCCCAGAACCTTAAAGGCGTTGAGGCCAAAGCGATAGCTCTCGTCCTTAACGCACAGGTTGGACAGACCCAAGCGCGCAGCCTGACCGTCCAGGCGGGCAAGCGGGGTGACGGTATATTGAGGGAACGACTGGTGGAAGGCGCGGGCCTTCTTCACGTGGTCGAGGCTCATGATTCCCAAGTGCTTGTCATCGCTCTTGGGCATCGTGTTGCCCGCCCACTGGATCTTATCGGCCATACGGTGAACTCCTTAAGTCCTCTCTTGCCGGCCCCGCATACGCGTTTCAGCCCGATCCCATTCACACGGCTGAACTTTTATGTGGATGCCAAACAAAAAGTTTGTTAGTAATGTTCTATCACACTTTTTGATTGGCATACCTAACGAATTGTTTGTTGCCGTAATCGGTACTTTTTCGCCGCCGAACGGTCATGAATTGCCTTGTTGATGGATTTGTTTGCGGTCAAGTGTGGTTTATGGCAAAGTGTGCCCAAACTAATTTTTAGGAAGGCACCCATGACCCCCGCACAGATTGAGTTTTACAAGCGCCTCGCACACGGTCTGGCGCTCCAATTTGGCCCCAACTGCGAAGTCGTCGTCCACGATCTGGAGACCGAGGACGTGGACCACTCCATCGTAGTGATCGAAAACGGCCACGTCAGCGGGCGCAAACTGGGTGACGGCCCCAGCCATATCGTGTTTGAGTCCATGCACGAGGGCAGCACCGACGTACACGACCGCGAGCCGTACCTCACTAAAACCACCGATGGCAAGCTGCTCAAGTCCTCGACCATCTTTATCCGCAACGACGAAGGCAAGCCCGTCGGCATTTTGGGCATCAACTTTGACATTACGCTCATGAAGGCTTTTGAGCGTTCGCTCGACGCCTTTACCGGCACCGGCGGCTCGGGCTATACCGAGCCCGAGCCCATTACCAAGAACATCGGCGACCTGCTCGAGGACCTGCTGCACGAGTGTGAGCAGTTTGTGGGCAAGCCCGCGGCACTTATGACCAAAGACGAGCGCATTCGTGCCATTGGCTACCTCGACCGTCGCGGCGCCTTCCTCATTTCCAAGTCGAGCGAGCGCGCCTGCGAGTTCTTTGGCATCTCCAAATACAGCTTCTATAGCTACCTCAATGAGGCCAAGGCGGCGGCCGGCGACAAGTAGGCACTCGCCTGGATTGCCCTCCCCTTTTGGGCGCGAGTTCTGGAAAGCGCGAATCCAAGACCGAGCAGCTTGGGAAGTTCCATATAATCGATGTCATTAGTATTTCGAAAGGATGGAACAGAATGGCGTTGAGCAAGGCATCATGCACCGGTCGCGGATTGATTCCGGCAATTGGTGGACATGTGCACCGCATGTTCGATGAGGGTGAAGATGACCTGTTTTCACTGAGCCTTGACGACGTGATGGATGATCGCCCGTGGACCGCCGACGAACTCATGGGCGGCGGCGGGGCTCGCCCGTCAAGCCCCAATCCCGAACTTGCGCCTAAGTCCGCATCTGCGCCGGCTCCTGCGCAGTCGCCTGTTTCGACACCCGCGCCTACGCCCGCACCCACTTCGGCGCCCACGCCCGCTCCCCGCCCCGCAAGCGACCCGTCCGAGACGGCGGCATTTCTCGCTGCAGCGACGCAGGGCAAATCGGCCGACAGCACCGTTATGTACAACGCCCAGCAGTTACCTGTTCCTGCGGCACGCAAGCCTCCGGTCGCAAGGCTCGATGAGCCCGTTGCCCATCAGGTTGCCCACGATTCCTGGGCTGCAGCCGATCTGGATGAGACCTCTACCGGCATGCCGGCGCTCGATGTTCCAGTTAACCCGCTTTTTGCCGCCAACACGGGCGCCGCGGACTATGAGGGCGGTGCGGCATATTCCGATTATTCCGATGACTATGCTGGCAACGGTCGCATCGAGACAGAGGATTATGGCACCGCATCGAGCGATTATCTCAACGATCCGTACGCTGCCACGCCTGCACCGGAATATGACCCGGAGGCCGCGTCCGCACCGGCGTATACCAAAAGCACGGGCGAAGAGCGCTTCGCCGATTATTACGCCAAGGAAAAGGCGCTGCGTTTCTCGGAATTTCCGCAGGCAGTCAAGGTTGCCTTTATCGCCATTGTCATTGCCCTGCTCGGCGTCATTGCGTTTGAGGGATTCCAGCTGTTCCGCGGCCCCACCCAAGCGGAGTCGGAGACCCAGCAAAAAGAGGACGATAACCAGTACCTGGACATCAACACCCTCAAGGGCGACCCCAACGACGAGGACGACGAGTAGCGAGGGTTAAGGGAGGGCCGGAAGAGCCGGCGGCACATTACGGCTCCAAAAGCCCTGTCATAAAGATGGGTAGATACAGCACGTCACCATCGCGGTGAAGATTACATTCCGCAAGTACCAGGGCGCGATCGATTCCGTAGCCCTTCGTTGCCAGTGCGTTATCGAGCGCCGCGTGGGACTTAAAGCTCTTGCCCGATTTGACCTCAATAGCAAGCACTTCCCCATCGAGCGTCTCCTCAACAAAATCGAGCTCGCCGACCTTTTTAGACGTAAAGTAGCGCAATCTGAATCCGTGGGCCTTGAGCTCTTGCGCGACAAAGCCCTCGAATGCCGCCCCCATATTCATGCCAAAGGGGCCTTCTGCCTCTCCATCAAAAACTCCTTGGGCAACCTTCTTGGAATATGAGGACATGAGCATTCCGGTGTCCAAGTAAAACAGCTTAAACAGATTTCGCTGCTCCCCCATTAAAAGAGGCGCTACCGGAGCTGTCACGTTATACACGGGAAGCGCAACACCCGCCTCCGAAAGCCAAAGAAAATGGTCTGTCACCTGCGAAAAACGCTTAACACCGCTAATCGACGACAGCTTGAATCGCTTGTTTTTTGAACCGGCCTCGCTGGGAATCAAATCATAGATATCGCGAATAACCAAGCGTAGCTCGGGCGGAGCGTACTTTGCGATGTCATCGCAATACAGGGCGTGAAGATCGCGGTGGATGTTTCGAACCTCGTCGACATTGCGCGTCGCCAAGAAGGAATTGACCGCGTCGGGCATGCCTCCCACCACCACATACTGATGGAACAGATCGAGCAAGCGGTCATACAGGTAGCCGGGGAGCTCCTCCTCATCCTTTAGACAGCCCCTGAGCATGTCAAACACGCTGGCACCAACGCCATTTGCCCAGCAAAACTCTTCAAAGTCGAGCGGGTACATCTGGACCTGCTCGACATACCCCACCGGCAGGGAATCGATGCCCTCGAGCTCAACGCCAAGGAGCGATCCGGTAAGGATGTATCGAAAGTCGCCGCGCTGGACCAGGTATTTGATAAACGTCACCACGTTGGGGCATCGCTGCACCTCGTCGATAACCACGACGGTCTTGTTCGCAACCATCGGCTGCGTCGCAGCGATAGACATGCGCATAAGCAGGTCATCCGCACTTTTCGCCGCCAAAAACGAATCACGCACGGACGCGTCGGCGATAAGGTCGAACGTCACGACATTTTCGAACGATTCGTTTGCAAAGACGTTGACCAGATATGACTTTCCTACCTGTCGGGCGCCCTTGACCAAAAGAGCCTTGTTAGGCGACGAGGCAAGCCAAGATTCAAACTGTGCTTTCGCTTTTCTCTGCAGCATAAGTGCATCCCTTATTACGTGCTGTTTTAGCACTAGGATACACTTTTCCGCGGTTGTTAGGTACTCATTTCGACACTTTTTCGAAGTTCTAAAGTGTGCATTACGACACTTTTCCGTACTTTTACACGGGATATTTCGACACTTTTTCGAATTTAAGCCTAACAGCAGCCGGCGAAATCAAGCGCCGCTTGCACGTCATTTCGCAGGCGGCGCTTGATTTCTGTCCGTACACGTTGATAGACTTTCTCTTGCCCGCAAGGAGCGGGCGCGTTTTATCCAGAGTCGGGGTAGAGAGTTGGCTCCACGATCCCGACGCCAACCGGCCAAGAGGCACGGTGGCCCTGCCAACATCGATGAAAGGAGTCCGTATGGACAATTTCTCCGTGCGCAGTGAGCGCAACTTCCACAACCTGGCAACCAAGCCAAAACGAATGCATCTTCTGGACGAGCCGAGCGGCTATGCCTCGGCCATGGTCAAGAGCAGCCTCTCCCACCAGATGCGCTTTACGGTGCAGGTGCTCGAGGAAGAGCTCTGTGCTGCTGGCGACCCGCACGTACTACAGATTAAGCTGCCCAGAAACGACTCGCGTGAGCCGTCCAGCTGGAAACTCTTCGCCGACGGCGTGTGCGTTGCGGACGGATCCGGCACCTTTGTTATGGATGCTATCGACCAGGGCATGATACAAGCCTGTAAGACATGGGGAGATCACGACGTATTTGCCGACATCGCAGAGGCAATCGTTCTAAGCAAAGCTGCATTTGATATCAAGGAGCGCGCTTGTCAGACGCTTTCATAAATCGCATGGACAGTTGGTCGGTTCCACGCCCAGCACCTGATCGAGGGCATGGTCGCCGCCGGGGTAGACCCGATGCTGGAAGATCTTCTCAGCGCTCCCGCGTAGATTAATCGAGCGCTCTATCGACAAAGATGCATCTACCATAACGGCATGGGGCGTGCTCGCCTTGTACCGACCCCAACCAATCCCGTCGGCGCGACTGCAGTCTCAAACAACCACCGGCACCATCCATCCGCACACGAGAGGCGATGGGCACAGGCGAACCCCTCAACCTCGCTATTCGTAAACTTCATCAGTGTTTCCACATCCCCATCAAAAGAATCCGAAAGACATCCCCCGCTAAGAAAACGCTTCTGAACATCTCGCTTTGCAGGCAAAGCCGCACCGGAGTGATGCAGAGGCCTGCGCAGGGTTTCACGGGTCCCCTTGACGCTGCCTAGCGGAAGTGCCACCCGGCATCCCTTCCATAACGCACGGGTAAACAAAGGGAAATAGCGCCACCCACCGCGCAAGGAAGGACGCCACCATGGATCTCACGAAAACGGCTAGAGAAATTACCCGCCTCATGCTCCCCTACCTGACCACGCAGCAGAACCGCCAGCTCAAAAAGGTTTTATCGCACTGCCTTTTCGATGAAAACCAGTTAGCTGAGAACAGCGGCGACAGTGACAACAAATCATTCCTCAATCTTTTTCTGTCCGCGAAACGCCTCGAAGGTTGCTCGGATAGGACTGTCGCCTACTACGAAGCAACCATTAATAAACTGCTTGAATCGTTCGACACGCCAGCCTGCGACCTGGGAACCGAAGAGATTAGGTCCTATCTTTCCGACTATCAGCAAAAAGCCGGCGTCAGTCGCGTCACCGTCGACAATGTCCGAAGAATCATCTCAAGCTTCTACTCATGGCTCGAAGATGAAGACCATATCATCAAGAGTCCGGTTAGACGCATTAAAAGGGTCAAGGCCCCACAACCCATTAAGGAAACGTATAGCGATGAAGTCGTTGAGATTCTTTGTGATAACTGCGGGTCGCCCCGAAACCTTGCCCTGATCGACCTGTTGCGCTCCACGGGCATGCGTGTGGGCGAACTTGTCTCGTTGGACAGGAGCTCTGTCGACACCATCAATCGTGAGTGCATCGTACACGGCAAGGGAAATAAGGACCGCATCGTCTATTTTGACGCAAAGACTAAAGTCCATATCGAGAATTACCTGTCAACCCGAATGGACAGCTCGGAAGCACTCTTCGTGTCGAGCAAGGCGCCACACGAGAGGCTACAAATTGGCGGCGTCGAGGCGCTGCTTAGAAAACTGGGGCGCGAGCTTGATTTAGGAAGGGTCCACCCTCATAAGTTCAGAAGAACGCTTGCCACAAAGGCAATCGACAAAGGAATGCCCATCGAACAAGTCCAGGTGCTCCTTGGCCATAAAAAAATAGACACCACATTAAGGTACGCAATGGTCGACCAGCGCAATGTCAAAGCATCCCACCGCAGGTACCTAACTTAAATTTCGATTTGTCGACCTGGGCGACGAAGTCGGCGAACTCCTGTTGGAGCTCGAGCGGAGGAACCGGAACCGGCAGCCTTGCCAGCTGAGTTTTAGGGATGTTGACCATGGATTTTGCCGATCCGTGGGCCATGCCTTGAATTAAATCGAGGCCACGGTCACTTCTCATGTACGCAAGTAAATACAGCGCGTTGACATCCTTCGGTTTCATACGAAAGACGAGATCGGGAAACATAAGGCCCCTCACTTCGTTTGGAACATAAACGGTTGTGCCAACTAGCTCAGGCGTATTTTTGCGTGCAAACAAGAGGTCACCCTTTTCGACCTCTTTTATAGACATGAAGTTGTCTTTAGAAATCACTTTGTTTTCGGAGGCGACAAAAGTACCTGAAGATAGCGCGCTCAGCTTAAGGACCCCAAAACCACCAACTCCTCGTGGGCCTTCTCCGCAATTCATACTTTTACCGGTATCAATGGAATCAACGCACTCCGATAGGGGCTTGAAACCCCATTTCTCATCCCCAAACATTTCGACAAATTGTGATTTGACGATGTCGTCGCAGGTGGCAAGCAAGCCGCGGTAACACCCCTTGAGCTGCTCGGCCTCAGAGAGGATGCCGGCAAGCTCGCGTTGCTTATCCAACGTCGGCAGGCTGAACTCCAGGACCCTGAGGTCCTTCCAGTTCGCCGTCGGCGAGAGCGAGCCCACGGAGACGCGGATGGCCTCATCGAGAAACACGTCCGAGCTAATGAAGAACGGGAAGAAGTCCGGATCGACAACGTCGGTTCTCGGGCGCAGCACCATGCCATGCGCCGAGAAGATGCCGTCGAACGGGGCGATGCCGACCTTCTTCTGGTAGGCCCTGCGACGACCGAACAACACGTCGCCCCTCTCCATGAGGAGCTTGTCGCCCTTCGGCGTCACCTCGGCACCCCAGCGGGTCACTTCGAGCGTGCCGGGGTCTAGGTG
>USKL01000054.1 GCA_900555225.1 uncultured Collinsella sp. | reverse complement strand
ACTCATATAGATATTCATGTCCGACTTGGAGCCCCAGGCACAGTCCTTGCCCGCGTACTCAAGGGAATAATGCTCCCCCTCGTACTTGTCGATGAGCGTGACCTTCTGACCCTCGCTCCAGCCAAACTTGTCGAGCAGGCCGCCGCCAAAGACGACGCGCCCATCGCCAACGTTGAGGTCTTTCCAATAGCGCGAATCGGGCGAGATGCCGTAGACGGAAATCGTCTCCTGCCCATTTCCATCGCCGCGGTCGTATTGCAGCTGGCAAACGGCATATTTCTCGGCCTGTGCGATTGCGCCCGCGCCGTTGTCGGTCGTGTTGACCGGGTGGATATCATCGTTGTCAGTGTCGATCTTAGAGGCCTTGTCAATCAGGTCGATAGCCTCGTCGCGGTTGCAGCCGAGGGCATCGGCAAGGTCATCGAGGCGCGCATAAAGCGCATCCTTCTTGTCCTGGACCTTGGCAAGCGCGTCCTGCGCCGCGGCCAGGCTCTCGGCAGACGGAGATGCGGTCGCGGCATCGGCTGCTGCCTGCGTCGCATCGGCCGCGTCGTCGAGCTCGTCATCGGCATCCTGGGCAGCGGTTAGCAGCGCGCCGTCAACCGACTGCAAGCGCTCGAGTGCCGACCACTGCTCGCGCTCCTCGGCGGTGCCCTCGAGCTCCAGCGGCTCCTTGAGCGTGTACTGGTGCTCAGCGACCAGGCTCGTCTCGAGGTTGTCCGCATAGTGCGTCATCGTGGGCAGGATCGCCAGGCCAAAGAGCAGCAGCAGCGAGGCAAACGCAATGCCCACGAAGAGCGTGGCGAAGTTGCCCAGGTTGCGCAGGAAGATACGCAGGCGGAAGCGGGAAACAAAACCCATGCGCTCCGGCAGCTGCAAGCCGCGCTTGGTGCCCGATTTGCCGCTCGCCTCGTGACGAAGGAACTGCAACGGCGTCTTGCCCATCTTGCGAAGCAGGCCCACCAGCGTGATGAGGATGAGCGCGGCGGCGGGAACCACGGCGCACTTCACAAAGATCTCCCAGCTCCAGTACACCTGGAAGGGCGGCAGGCTGTACGAACCGTAATAGAGGCTGCGCATGGGCTCGGTAAAGAACACAACGCCGAGCGCAGTGCCCAAAAGCGCCGCGATCACGCCCACGATGGCGGGAAGCGCAAGGTAGTGCAGCACGATCTCGCGACGGCGATAGCCGCTGGCGAGCAGCGTGCCGATGATGGCGCTCTCCTCCTCGATGGTAGCGTCGGTAAGGACCACAAAGACAAACGCCATGATCACGATGATGATATCGAGCAGCGTCGTCCACATCATGGAGTCGCCGTCCACATCGTCGCGCGCATAGCCAATGCCCTGATTGGAATCGGCGTCGATCAGATCGTCCACGCGCGCATCGGCGTCGGTCAGTGCCTCGACCATATCTTGCTCGGCGTCGATGCGGTCCGCGGTGGGGAGGTCGCGATCGGTAAAGGTGAAGGAGTAGGTGTAGGCGGGTGCGCCACCGGCATCCTCGAGCGCGGCAAAGCCGGCGTCGGTGACCTCGGCCACGCCATAGGTGATGGTGTTCACCGTAAAGTCCGAATTGTTGAGGAACAGCGCCTGGCTATCGGGCTGGGTCATGATGCCGCAGATGATGTAGGTGCGGCCCTCAAGCTCAACCTTATTGCCCA
This sequence comes from uncultured Collinsella sp., assembly GCA_900555225.1. Taxonomy (GTDB): domain Bacteria; phylum Actinomycetota; class Coriobacteriia; order Coriobacteriales; family Coriobacteriaceae; genus Collinsella. Next base: position 6,568 of record USKL01000054.1, on the reverse strand, counting down.
CGGCGAGGTCGTTGTTGGTGGCAAAGACACGGTCGATGGCCACCTCGTCATCCGCCTTGGGTTCCTTGCCCTCACAGTAGGACGCGATATCGACCTTGCTGCGGTGCGCATAGGTGCGCAGCGTGCGCTTGGTGCCATCGTCGCCAGCGGCCTTTTTGATGATGGCGTCGATGGAGAAATTCTTGTAGAGCGTGACGCCGCCGACGTCGCCGGCTGCATCCTCGGCGGCCTTGAGTTGATCGTCGGTGGCCTCGAAGGAGGTGGTCACGCGGCCGTCCTCAATCGTGTAGTCGTCGCGCATGTCGTCGATAAGGCAACCGATGGAATGCGCCGCGAGCAAAAAGCCCGAGGTAAGGGCGATGCTTCCGCACATAAGCAAAAAGATGCCCAGGTACTTGCCGATATTGCGGCGCAGCTCGCGCGGGAGACGTTTTGCGAGAGGTGTCATGGCGCCGCCTACCAATCGAGCTCGGCGGCCGCGACGGGCGACTCGTTGAGCTCATCCTCGACGATGCGCCCGTCGCGCAGGCGCAGCACGCGATTGGCCATGCGCGCAATGGCGGCATTGTGGGTGACAATGATGATGGTGCAGCCGTAGGTGCGGTTGACATCCTCCATGAGCTGCAAGATTTCCTTGGACGTCTTGTAGTCAAGCGCGCCCGTCGGCTCGTCGCACAGCAGCAGGCCCGGATTTTTGACGAGCGCACGACCGATGGCACAGCGCTGCTGCTGGCCGCCCGAGACCTGGCGCGGGAACTTGTTGCGGTGCTCGTAAAGGCCCAGCGAACGCAGCAGGTCGTCGACATTGAGCGGGTTTTTGGACAGGTGCGCCGTGACCTCGATGTTCTCCTTGATGGTGAGGTCGGGCACCAGGTTGTAGAACTGGAAGACAAAGCCCAGCTCACGGCGGCGATACTCGCCCAGGTCGGCAGGCTTGAGCACCGTGAGGTCGCAGCTGTCCACCATGATGGAGCCGCCGTCAGCCTCCTCCAGGCCGCCGATCAGGTTGAGAAAGGTCGACTTGCCCGAGCCCGAGGGCCCCAGCATGACGCAGATCTCGCCGCGGTTGATGGACGCGTCGATGCCATCGAGTACCGTCAGGCGCGCATCACCGTCGCCGTAGTGCTTCTTGAGCCCTTTGACCTGGACATAGGCTTCCTGCGTTGCCATGGTATCCCCCGTTGTTAGCCTCGTACTACTTTATGAGCGTAATAGTAAACCATGGCGAACTATTTTGGAGCGTGGCCTGGATTTTATTTCAGACTAGTCATTGGGAACGTTCTTAAATGACTAGCTGTTGGGGACACTCTTTCGCCACCCGGCAGTTAGGGACGTTCCCTTTCTGCCGGCAGCTGGGGACAGTCCTTAGCAAGCCGGCGGTTCGGCAAAGACTGCCCCCACATGACTAGTCGTTTAAGTCTGCCCCCAATGACCACTCTTGGTCGTTTAAGTCTGTCCCCAATGAGTACCCGATGACTAGGTGGCTAGGCGCGGGATTTGGCGCGTGCGAGAGCCAGACCTACGGCGGCAATGGCGGCGGCGAAGAGCACGGTGACGCCCAGGTCGCAGGCGATGTCGCCCAACACGGTGGACGTCAGGTCCGAAGCGAGCGCCTTGCCGATCGCGTCGTTCACCCAATACGTCGGCACAAAGTGCGCCACCGTCTGCACGGCCGAACCCATCAGCGACAGCGGCATCCAAGCGCCGCCCAAAAACGTCATGAGCATGCCAAGCAGGTTGCCCACACCGTTGAGCAGCTCCTCACGCGCACCCAGGCTCGAAAGAGCAAAGCCAACGGCCAGAGGCGTGCACGCCAGGGCAAACGTCGCCGCCAGCGCCAGGCACACACGACCCACGCCGACCTCGGCAACCGCGCCGGCAAAGCCCACGACGCCCATCATGCTCGACACAAACCAGATGCAGACGGTGATCACAGTGGCGGCCGCAAACACGGCGAGCGAACGCCGGCGCTCGGAGATTGGGCCGGCATCCATACGACGCACGCGCTCGGGCTCGTTCATGCCCGAGAACACCAGCCCCACCGATACGATGACCGACGAGATAATCGCGTACGCGCCAAAGTTGAAATACGACTTGAGCATGGCGGCGGCAGTCGAACCAACCTTGACCTGCTCAATCTGGACCTCGGCGCGCTTGGCGGCGGCATGCTCGGCGGCCTTGGCGACGCTACCATTAGAGGCGGCGGGCTCTAGGGCCGCTGCAGCGCCCGCGAGCGAAATCCAGCGCGAGGCCTCAGCAGACGAAAGCGCCGCCGCCATGGTGCCGGCACCGTAGGTCACATCGAGCTTGGGCAGGGCCTCCCCCGCGCGGGCGGCCGCGACCAGGTCGTTCTCAAACCCCTCCGGGATAAAGAACACGCAGTCGGCGCTACCCTTGGCGCTGTTGCTCTTGGAGAGCGCGTCCGCAAGATCGTAGGTATCGTCGCCGACGCCCGTGACCAACTCAAAGCGCGACCCCAGGTGCTTGGTGAGCGCATGCGAAAGGTCGCTGTCGTCGCGGTCGACCACGATCACGTTGGCATCGTAGGGCTCGTACTCGGTGAGCTGCGACGAGTTCCAGCTCACCGATGCCGCGATGAATACGCCCATGAGCGAGATAAACACCGTATAGATGAGCAGGTAGAACGGGTGCGCCAGCGCCATGCGAAGCGCAGTCTTAAAGGTGCTCATAGCGGCTCCTTCCAAAGGTCAGCGTGGCGGCGGCAACGAACAGCAGCGCCATAAGGACCAGCGCGCCGGCGCGAACGACAAAGGGGCCCAGGTCCTCAAAGAAATACAGGCGGTTGAACATGTCGCAGATGAGCTTGACGGGGTTGAGCCAGCACTCGGCCGGGCAGGCGCGGGCGACGTCGTCGGCAAGCGCCATCGCCGGCTCGCCGTAGAGGCCGGCGAACAGGGCGCACGTGGTAGCAAAGCCCGTGAGGATGCCGGACTTGGACGCCTTGCCGCCCTTAACGGGAAGCGTGCCCACAAAGAGTCCCAGGCCCGTGGCGGCAAGCGCGGAAGCGGCGCCGCCCACCAGACACAGCCCCTCGCGCCCGCCAAAGTCGACGCCCACGATCAGGCGCACGTAGCCGATCGCGATCGTCATCGAGGCAAAGGAGACCAGCCACGAGCCCACAAAGATACCGGCCAGCGATGCCGTCTTGGAAAGACCGCCCACGCAGCGACGCGCGCCAAGGCCCGACAGATTGGGCTGCAGGTCGACGACGCTCAAGGCGGCAAACTCGGCAGACATCATCGCGACCAGGCCAAAAAGTGCGTAATAGTAGATGACCGTGCCGTCGGGCGTGGTGCGTGTCAGGTTTACGCGGCGGGTTCCGCCCTCGAGCGACAGGGCGCGCGCAACCGCCTCCGGATCGGCGAGCGCCGCCGGGTTGTCCTGGGCAATCTGGGACATGAGCTCCGCATTTTGCGTATACGAACTTGCCACCGTCTCCAGAATGCTGCGGTCGGTGAGCACCGATGAGGCACGCGAGCTGTCGTAGCTCGATAGCAGTGTGAGCTTGGGTACTCCTGCGTCGTCGACCGTATAGATGCCCGCGACCTCGCCGGACTTGAGCGCACGGCTCGCATCGGCTGCGTCGTCGCACTCGTGAATCTCGAGCAGCTGATCGTCGCTCTCCTTGGCAAGCGACGTCGCCACGTCCTTAAAGGTCGAGGCGTCCCAGGCCTCGTCCGCTATGACGGCAACCGGCACCGGGTCGACCGTGCCGTCGGAGCTGAGGTTCGCAAACATAAACATGAACATCGTGGAAAGCGCGATGGGAAAGAGAGCGCCCCAGACCCACGTACTCGGTCGGCGCAGCAGCGTCTTGACCGTAATGATAATGGTGTTGAACATGGCTGCCCCCTAGTCGCGCAGCTCGCGGCCGGTGATCTCGAGGAACACGTCGTTGAGGGTCGGCGGCTCGGAATAAATGCGGCCGAGCGCCACGTCATGCGAGCGCAGCGCATCGAGAATGTCCGTCAGGTTATGCGGGCTCGCCTCGCACGAAAACGTGAGCTGGCCCGCCGTCGCCGACAGGTCCAGGACATGCGGCAAGCTCGCGACGGCACCAAGCGCCGCGCTCGGCACCTCGCCGACCTCGATCACGATCTTCTCGCCCATCTGAATCATGCGCTTGAGTTCGTCGTTGGTGCCCTGCGCCAGCACGCGCCCGCCGTCCATGATCATGATGCGGCTGCAGATCTGCTCGACTTCCTCCATGTAATGGCTGGTATACACCACCGTGGCGCCCTCGTCGCGCAAGCGGCAGATGCCCTCCAGGATGGCGTTGCGACTCTGCGGGTCGACTGCCACCGTGGGCTCGTCAAAGAAGATGAGCTCGGGCTTGTGCGCAATGCCGCAGGCAATGTTGAGGCGACGTGCCAGGCCGCCCGAGAGCTTGCCGGGGCGGAACTTGGCAAAGTCGCCCAGCCCGACAAAGTCGATCGCCTCGTCCACCAGCGCACGGCGGCGCTTACGGTCGCTAACGTAAAGGCTGCAGAAATAGTCGATATTCTCGCGCACGGTGAGCTCGTCGAATACCGCCACCTGCTGCGGCACCACACCGATGCGGCGCTTGAGGTCGTAGCGGGCGGGCGTCATGGGCTCGCCGAACAGCTCGATGGTGCCCTTGTCGTAGGCGAGCAGCTGCAGGATGCAGTTGATGGACGTGGTCTTGCCCGAGCCGTTGGGGCCCAGCAGGCCAAAGATCTCGCCGGGGGCGATGCTGAGGTTAAAGTGGTCGAGCGCGATAAGGTCGTCGTAGCGCTTGACGAGGTTTTCGACGCGGACGATGTCTGTCATGAGGCGGCCCTTCTGTTGGTCGTGGCCCGGTACGATTGCATCATCGCAGGAGCGGACGGCGCGCGCCAGTGAGCTTTGTCACGAGTGCGGGGCTTGGTCGCGTGGCCCGCCGGCGCCCCCGATTTGCCGTGCGGGAGGAATGTCACGGTTGCGCAGGCGGCCCCTCCACCACGCGTAGCTTCGCGTACAATACCCGTATGAACAGGCTTTTCGACAAATCGATTGTGCTGGCGTGCTGCATTGCGGCCGCCATGGGTCTTGCCGTGGACGCTCGTCTGGTTGTGGCGTTTTGCCTTGGCGTTATCGCCACCTCGCTGGCCGAGGTCGCACAGGAGGAACGCACGCGCCGTGTAAGCGAGACCGCGAGCTGCGCTTACATCATCGCGGCTGTCTTCGTGCCGCCGTTTGTGCCGTTTGCGCCTCTCATCCTCTATGACATCGCGCGACGCGTGCGCCGTGAACGCATCTGGCCCGCGCTGGCGATTGGCGCCGTGTTTGTCTGCGCGCTTGTCGCGGACCTTCGCGGCGGCGCGCTCACCACCCGAACACTCCTGCTGACCGCCATCCTTTCGGTTGCCGCCACCTTGCTATCGCTACGTACCGCCCAACTGGAGCGCGAGCAACAGCGCATGCGCCGTACCCGCGACGAGCTGCAAGAACGAGCCCTCGCGCTCGAAGCGCGCAACCGCGACCTTGCCGACCGCCAGGACTACGAAGTCGAGCTCGCGACGCTCGCCGAACGCGCCCGCATCGCGCGCGAGATCCACGATAACGTCGGGCACCAGCTCACGCGCGCTTCGCTTCAAGCCGAGGCCTTGCGCGTGGTCCATGCCGATGAGCCCGGCGTCGCCGCCGATTTCGCCGACGTCAAACGCACGGTTGACGAGGCGCTCCAGCTCGTGCGCGCCAGCGTCCACGCGCTCAACGACAATGCGACTGACCTCTCCGTGCAGCTCGGGCGCATCGTTGGAGGCGCACGCACGGACAGCGGTCCGCAGATTGAGCTTGAGGTTTTGGCCGAGCATGCGCCCGCCAACGTCGCCAACTGCTTTGCGGCGGTGCTGCGCGAGGCGCTTTCCAACGCCATGCGCCACGCTTGCGCCCAAACCGTCACCGTACGATGCATGGAACATCCGTCGTTTTACCAGCTTGTCGTTACCGACGATGGCGCGGGCGGGGTCCAAGCAAGCGGCCGCGGCGCTGCGGAGGGCATGGGGCTCGCCTCCATGCGCGAGCGCATCGAGGCGCTTGGCGGCACCTTCACCGCCGGCCCGCGTGCCAGCGCCGGCGGCTGGCGCGTGTTTGCCACCGTTCCCAAACATCAAGGAGATGAGGGCCGATGAGGCTCATCGTTGTCGACGACGACCGCTTGGTGGTCGATTCGCTCAAGATTATCTTGGGCGCCCAGCCGCAGATCGGAGTGGTGGGCACCGGTGCCAACGGCAACGATGCGGTGGCGCTCTACGCCGAGCACGCACCCGATATCGCGCTGCTCGACATCCAGATGCCGGGACGCGACGGCCTTTCGGCCGCGCGCGAGATCCTTGAGCACGACCCTGCGGCGCGCGTGGTGTTTCTGACGACGTTCTCGGATGACGAGTACATTGTGTCGGCGCTCAAGCTGGGCGCCCGCGGCTACCTGATCAAGACCGATGTCGCCGCCATTCCGCCGGCGTTGGCGCAGGTCATGGACGGCAAACGCGTGCTCGAGGGCAAGGCAATCGAGGACATCGATTTTGACGGAACGGGCGTCGAG
>USKL01000053.1 GCA_900555225.1 uncultured Collinsella sp. | reverse complement strand
GCCAGTCGTGATCATGAGACCAGCTTAAGAGTGGCGCCCCACTCGATGCCCGACTACCAAATCGTTAACAATCGAATGTGCTACACCGGGCACGCCACTGTGGGCAAGCCTCGTCGCTCGTCAAAACCAAAAACGATGTTGGCGCACTGGACCGCCTGGCCCGCAGCGCCCTTGCACAAATTGTCGATGGCGCCCGTCGCCACCAGCACGCCCGCGCGTTTGTTGAACGCAAGGCCAATCTGGGCAGCGTTGGTGCCGACGACCGAAGCCGTCTTGGGCTGCTGGCCGGCATCGAGCACGCGCACAAAGGTGTGTCCAGCGTAGAACTGCTTGTAATAGTCGACGACATCCTCAAGAGCCAGGGAGTCGATGGCCTGCGGCGTGAGCGGCAGCGTCACCGTGGAGAGCAGGCCACGCTTGAGCGGTGCCAGATGCGGGGTAAAGACGATGCGATCGGTCAGGCCAAGGATTTGCTCAATCTCGGGCGTGTGGCGATGCTTGCCCACGCCGTAGGCCTCCAAATTCTCATCGGCGCTGCAAAAATGCGTACGAGCGTTGCAGGACTTACCGGCGCCCGTCACGCCGCTGATAGCGTCAACGATCACGGGACCGCTCTCGGCCACCCAGCCCGCACGCACGGCAGGAGCGGCTGCAAGGCTCGTTGCGGTGGGATAGCAGCCGGCGCAGGCGACCAACACGGGCTTTCCGGCGGCATGGCTGGAAGCAGCAGTCTCTAAGTCCTGACAGAACAGCTCGGGCAGGCCAAAAGCGCGGGTCTTGAGCAACTCGGGGCTCGTGTGCTCAGCGGCATACCATGCCTCAAAGACGGACGCGTCGCTCAGACGGTAATCGGCCGAAAGATCAAAGCAGGAAACGCCCGCGGCAAGCAGCGCGGGCACCTGTGCCATGGCAGCCGTGTGCGGCACGGCAAGAAAAACCGCATCGCAGCTCTTAAGCTCGGGGGCGTCATGCGTGGTGAAAACCAGATCGCTCACGCCAGCAAAGCTCGGATACACCGCGGACAGCGGCTGGCCGGCATCGGCGTTGGACGTAATGGCAACAAGTTCAAACTCGGGATGGCCGAGCACGAGGCGAATGAGCTCGGCTCCGGCATATCCAGCCGCGCCGACGATTCCAACCTTCAATGACATATCAGACTCCTTGTCTGCGATTTATGCACCGATGCGCATTTCGCAGTGGTCGTTATGAAGTGGGTTGAAACTTTAGCACCAAAAGATGCATGAACACGTAAATGGCTTGCATATTCATGCATTGAAACAATCCCGACACATTCGCTTGAAAGAATTGACAAATAAATGCGGGCCCCATATTACCCAGTGCGCCTTACGGTGACGTTGCAATGTGGGACCCGCTACATGCGAGAATTTGAATTGTCGAAGCTTGCTGGGAGACTCGTTTAGAGCTTGACCGGCACCCATTCGTCATGGTTGCAGATAAAAGCCTCGGGATCCTCGACGCTAAAGAAGACGAGCGTGGGATCGCCTGCGCCCTCGTAGTGCTCGCCTAGGCGCTCCAGGTGCCTCCAGCCTGCCTCGCGCATATCGGGAGCGGCCTGGTCATCCAGACCCGCATGCCCGCGCAAGATAAGCCAGCCATGGCCCGGCCACCAACTCGTGGCCTCAAAGCGTTGGTTTTGCAGCAGCTCCTGCCACACATCCTTGGTGCGCGCCGTCACAAACCACAGCTTACCGTCCTGAATCTGAGCAAACGAGAACGGACGCACATGCGGCTGCCCGTCCACGCTCGTCGCCAAGTACCACGCCGGCACCGACGTCAGATACTCCAACACCGTATTCAATCCGTCCATGTGTCCTCCTGTATTAGCCAGTTTGAGAGCCTGGTTTGTGTGAGCTAGAGCTCCAGGCGCTCCTCGCTGCCGTCGATATCACAGAAGCGGGCGGCAATGTTGCGGACCGAAAAGAAAGCAAGGCGGCCGTCGTTGGCGCTCTCGTGTTCCTCGCCGATGCCCACCATGTGCTTAAAACCCGCTTGACGCACCTTGTCGCTCGCAACTGCGTCGTCCTCAAGTGCGGCCTCGCCGGTCAACACGATCCAACATTCCCCCGGCTTCCAGCCCGAGAGCTCAAACTTGGAATTCGCGCTGAGCTCGGCCCACACATCCTTGTCGCGCGACGTGCAAAACCACAGTTTACCGTCATCGACCATGGCAAACGAAAACGGTCTCACGCGGGGCTGATGTCCATCGGCCACATCGGTCGTGGCCAGATACCACGCCGGAATGCGCCTGAGATACGAACAGGCGCGCTCAAGCTGAGCCGTGCGGTCGTTGTCGGTCATAGGGACCTCTTTCTTGCGCTCGAATCGCGCCTAAACAAGTTGAAGATTGATGACGATGACGCAGATGAGCAGCAACGCCGTCACCACCGCCGCGAACGCATCGCCGCGGCCAAATGCAAGCGCATGCAGGCGCGTGCGGCCCTGCTCGCCATGATAGCAGCGTGCATCCATGGCAGCAGACAGCGTCTCGGCATGGCGGAACACGCCGGTGAACAGCGGAATCGCCACACTGCCGAGCATGCGTACGCCACCGAGCGGACCGCCCGTCACGCGCGCGCCGCGGCTTGCTTGTGCATCGGCCGTCTGCTTCATCTCAGTGGCAAACTGCGGCATAAAGCGTAGCGCGATACCCATGATCATGCCGAGCTCGTGCGCAGGAAGTCCCACACGCGCAAACGGCGCGAGCAGGCGCTCAAAGCCCGCGGTGAGATCGAGCGTCGGCGTGGTGAGTGTAATGGCGCTCATGCCGGCCATCATCAACGTCAGGCGGCACGCCATAAAGACGGCAGAACGCAGCGAGCCCTCGCTTATCTGCAAAAATCCGAGCTGCCACAGGATGCGCCCATTCTGATCGGTAAACAAGTTGAGCACCGCGACCACGACGACGATTGCCAGCAGCGGCGCCATCGACGACAGAACGCGACGAACCGGCACCCGAGACACGGCATAGATCAGCACGACGAAAATTGCGACAGGGGCCAGTCCGCGGAAGCTGCTGACTGTGAGCGTCGTGATCAGAAACACAAAGCCCAAGAGCAACTTGGTTCGCGGGTCCAGGCGGTGAATTGCACTATCGCTGGGATAGTAACTACCAAACGAAAACGCCTCCATCAGCAGCCCTCCTCTCGCGCGACCGTCTTGGATTTAGCAATGTCCGCGACGTTAGAAGGACCGCCCGAGCGACCGATTAGCAGGTCCACCAACTCATCTGCCAGCGACTCAACCGTATAGAGGCCGTCAAAGCGCAGCGGCACGCCTGCCTTCGCAAGCGTCAGCGCCATGCGCTGGGCAGCGGGAACACCCAAGCCGATTGATTTAAGCTCATCCGCATGCGCAAAAACCTGAGTGGGCGTGCCCTCGGCAAACACCGCGCCCTCGTTCATCACGACAATACGGTCGCAGCAATTGGCCAGGTCATCCATGCTGTGCGAAACCATGACAACGGTCAGGCCATCGCGGTGAAGTCGATCGATGAGCTCCAGGAAATCCCTGCGCGCAGCCGGATCGAGCCCCGCCATGGGTTCATCGAGCACCAGGACTTCGGGCTCCATGGCGAGCACGCCGGCGAATGCCACGCGCCGTTGCTGACCGCCCGAAAGCTCAAAGGGACTCTTGTCGCCGACCGTGGAAAGGTCGAGGCCCACGCGCAAGAGCGATGACTCGACACGACGGTCGACTTCATCTTGCGGCAAGCCAAGGTTATGCGGACCAAACGCCACGTCCTGCGCCACGGTTTCGGCAAACAGCTGACGCTCAGGATATTGAAACACCACGCCGACCTTGGCCTTAACCGCGGCGGCGTCTTTCTTGTTTGACAGATCGAGCCCCAGCGCGCGAACGGATCCCTCCTGGGGGCGAATCAAACCGTTGAGATGCTGGACCAGCGTCGACTTACCCGAACCGGTATGACCTGCCAAGCCCAGGAACTCGCCGCGACGCACCGTCAGCGATACATCGCGCAGCGCCCACGGGCTGCTTGGGTCGTTTCCCCAGAGAGCCTGTTTGCTCGATTTGCCCGCAGTGGCCGAGCGCTTATGCCAGCGGCGGCGCTCGCGCGGACTGAGCGAATAGCTAAACGAAAGGTGCGAAATCTCGATAACGGGCTCCAGCGCGTCTGCGCCATCGAGCGCAGAGGAAACGTTGTCGGGAATACGAGGATCGAATGCGAAAGGCCGCCCGGCGATGCCTGTCCTACTCCGCTCGGCATAAGCCTGCGCTATACCGGCGACCATATCCGCCTCGCGCACCTGCGCATAAACGGGCACGCCCTTCGCACGAAGCGCCACGCCCAAACGGCACGACTCCGGCATATCAAGGTTGAGCTGCGCGAGTTCGTCCGCCTGCGTCAAGATCTCCTCGGGCGTGCCCAACATGGCAACGCGGCCCGCTTGGAAGACAGCAACGCGATCGGCCTCGGCAGCCTCTTCCATAAAGTGCGTAATCATCACGATGGTCATGCCACGATCGTGGAGCGCACGGCAAGCCTTCATGAGGCCCTTGCGCCCACGCGGATCGAGCATCGAGGAAGCCTCATCCAAGATGAGCACGCGCGGTTCCATGGCAAGTACGCCGGCAAGCGCCACGCGCTGCTTTTGTCCGCCCGAGAGCGCATGGGTCTCGTGGCGCTCAAAGCCCACCAGGCCCACGCCCTTCAGCGCCTCGCGTACGCGCTGCGCAATTTGCGCCGATGGCACGCCAAGGTTTTCGGGACCGAACGCAACGTCATCTTCGACAAGCGTTGCCACCAGCTGGTCGTCGGGATTCTGGAACACCATGCCCGCGGTCGAGCGAATGTCGTAGACCAGCTCGGGGTCGGACGTATCCATGCCGTTGATACGTACCGTGCCCGCATCGGGCTGCAGCAGCGCATTCAGGTGCTTGGCAAACGTCGACTTGCCCGACCCATTGCCACCGAGGATGCAGAAAAACTCACCGTCCTCGATGTTTAGATCGACACCGTCGAGTGCTTTCGCAACGCCGTCGTAGCTAAATGAGATGCCCCGACACTCAATCATGCGCGGCCTTTGACCTGGCCCTTTTTAGGCGTGATGAGGTTGGAGACCGCCTTGTACACCGCAAGCGTCAATACCGAATTAAGCACGGTCTTGATAAGGTTGAACGGCAGCACGGCAGGAATCATGAGCGGGGCGATCACATCGACCGAGCCATACCAGAACCATACGCCAATGGTAAGGTTCGCGACCATGGACAGCACCGTAGCGACAATGACGCCGAGCACCAGACCAATCACGGCACCCTTGTAGGTGTGCATCTTTTGGTAGACGATCGCCGCAGGCAGAATATAGCCCAGCGTAGCGACCAGGTTCATAAGCGCGCCGACCCAGTCGCCCGTGGTAAGCGCATGGATAACAATCGCCATAGCGGCAACAGCGGTGCCGGCACCAGGGCCATACGCAAATCCACACACCATCGCCGGCACCAGCGACGGGTCATACGTCAAAAACGGCGCCGAAGGAAGGATGGGCAGCTGCACGTACATAAACAGGGCGCCCAAGGCGCACATCAACGCCATGGTAACGAGCTGTTTGGTGCTCCACCTATTCGTGTTCTCAAAATGGATATGCTGCGACTGTTCAGACATTAAGATCACCTGCCTCTTTCATCCGGACTCTAACCGTTGGTACTGGGATCTCACCAGTTCAGCCGGCATGCGAACCAACACACGCACGGGTCGCGGACTCATCGGCTCGGTCGCAGGCATCTCACCTGCGCCACGGCGTCCCTTTGACACCGCCCGATTTACCGCCAGTGGGGAATTGCACCCCGCCCTGAAACGAACTTTCTGACCAAGAGTATAGCGCGGTACTGCGGCGCTGTCAAGCCCCCTTTCCAAAAAGTTTGCACATTTTTTGTCAAAGTGCGTTTTCACCTTTCTTTCCTTGCCCCGGGCGGCAGAGTATGCTATCATAATATGCGTTGTGAAAAAACACAGGAGGTTTTCCATGATTTTCTCGATCCGTAACCTTGGCTTCGAGCTTGGCTCGCTGCTGCTGGAAGGCTGGGCAGCCTTTGCCGCCCGCGTGGTGTGCGCGGCGCTGCTGCTGGCGGTGGTGGCGCTGACCAACCTGTATTTGACGCGTAGCCTGTTCCGCCACATCGCCCAGCCGCTGGATACGCTGACGGCGGGGGTGGCCCGCATCCGGGACGGCGATCTGGATACCCCCATCGCCTACGGTGAGCCGGACGAGTTCAAGTCCGCCTGCGACGCGGTGGACGAGATGACGGCCCGGCTGAAAGCCTCGCTGGAGCAGCAGGCGGCCCGGCAGCAGAAGCAGGAGCTGATCGCCGAGGCCGATAAGGAGATCGCCAAGGTCGGCAAGCTGTTCAACCGCGGCCTGATCTCTGAGAACGAGCGTTACACCCAGACCATCAACATCTGGCAGGCAACCACCGATAAGGTCTCCAAGGCTCTGGCAGCAAACCTGCCCAAGGACAACGAGATCTTCATGATGGCAGACTCCGGTGCCCGTGGTTCTATGAACCAGATCCGTCAGCTGGCCGGCATGCGCGGTCTGATCGCGAATACGTCCGGTAAGACGATCGAAATTCCGATCAAGGCGAACTACCGTGAAGGCCTGAACATTTTGGAATACTTCATTTCCTCCCGTGGTGCTCGTAAGGGTCTTGCCGATACGGCTCTGAGAACGGCTGACTCCGGTTATCTGACCAGACGTCTGGTTGACGTTTCTCAGGATGTTATCGTTCGTCAGGATGACTGCGGTACGACCGAGGGTCTGGAAGTGTTCGAGATCAAATCCGGTAACGAGTCCATTGAGCCGCTTAAGGAGCGTATTGTGGGCCGCTACCTGCTTGACGATTACTGCGACGAGAATGGCAACGTGCTCGTTTCTAAGGATAAGATGATTGGCGACGCCGAAGCTGACCTCATCATCGGCCGCGGCACGACGCACATCAAGATCCGCTCTATTTTGAACTGCCGCACCCGTCACGGCGTGTGCAAGAAGTGCTACGGTTCCTCCCTTGCAAACGGCCAGCCGATCACGGTCGGCGAGGCGGTTGGTATCATTGCCGCACAGTCCATCGGCGAGCCGGGTACCCAGCTGACCATGCGTACCTTCCATACCGGCGGTGTTGCATCTGCAGAAGATATCACGCAGGGTCTTCCGCGTGTCAGTGAGCTGTTTGAAAGCCGCAAGCCGAAACATCTCGCAATCATCGCAGAGATCGGCGGTACGATCGGTTTTGAAGAGGTCAAAAAGAACCGCCACATTGTCGTTCGCGGCGATGGCGACCAGCGCAGCTACCTCATCCCGTTCGGCGCACGCCTCAGCGTAAAAGAGGGCGATGTGGTTGAAAAGGGCACCCGCTTGACCGAAGGCTCCGTCAACCCGCACGACGTGCTCGCCATCAGCGGCCCGGAGGCGGTGCAGGATTACCTCATTGAGGAAGTGCAGCGCACCTACCGTATGCAGGGTGTTGATATCAATGATAAGCACATCGAAGTTATCGTTCGTCAGATGATGCGCAAGGTGCGCATTGAAGACGCGGGTGACACGCCGCTGCTCGTCGGCGCGCTCGTCGATAAGAACGACACGCTTCTTGAAAACGAGAAGATCGCCGCAAGAATTGCAAACGGCGAGACCGGCCTGCGCGAGGCGACATTCACGCCGACGCTGCTCGGTATCACGAAGGCATCTCTGGCGACCGAGTCCTTCCTTTCCGCTGCTTCCTTCCAGGAGACCACACGCGTGCTGACCGACGCCGCCATCAAGGGCAAGGTAGACCCGCTGGTAGGTTTGAAGGAAAACGTTATAATCGGCAAGCTGATACCCGCGGGCATAGGAATGAAGCGTTACCGCAACGTGGAAGTGAAGCCCAAGAACGCCGAACAGTAATAAAAACAAACGCATATTTGGGCCGCGTGGGCGCATAAGTTCCATTGCGGCCCAAAGCATAACCGCGTAAGGAGAACAGTATATGACCCAACCAAAGTATACAAACGCGGACTGTCCGCTTTACGGCAGCGAATATTGTGCGGCGCTGAACATGGAAAGCTGCGAAAAATGCACGGTGGATTGCACTGACGAGGAAAAGACCGCGCGCGTGAAGCAGGATCTGGCGGATATGGCCGCCCTGCTGCCGGAGGACGGCATGGCAAAGCTGTTTACCGGCGAAGAGTGCGTGCTGTGCAAAGGCGAAAAGGGCAAAAGGGAATACTACGCCTTTTTCGATATGGGGCATCCCGGTGCGCGCAAGCACAGGACGAAGGGGCTGCTGGG
>USKL01000052.1 GCA_900555225.1 uncultured Collinsella sp. | reverse complement strand
CCGGCGCATGGCCTGGGCGTAGATGAGCGTTTGGGTATGTGGTGGCAACCAGCGCGGATCGTCGATGGGCGCCGTGCCCGATTCCTCGTCGCGCACCGTGGGGTCGGCGAGCTTAAACTCCTCAACGCCCGTGCGATGCTTGTAGTCGATCACCACGGCACGATTCTCGGCGTCCACGTCCACGCGGTCGATGCGCCCGCCAAGCGGCCAACCGGCATACTCGACCTTGAGCTCGTTGAAGGCGAACTCCAGGTAGCGCGGGGCAAAGGGGGCAAGTGCCTCGGACTCGTAGGCAAGCACACCCTCCAGCTGCGGCAAGATCTCGGCCACCTGGCGTTCCTCCACCGCAGAGAGCGGCACCAGCGGGCCCTCCGTGCCGCGCTTGCCGGCGTGCTCGGCCAACGTCTCGTCAAAGACCTCGTGCAGCAGCTCCTGTGCGCGCGGCAGATTCTCGGGCGTCACGCGCTCCATGCCCTCTTGGGGCAGACGGGCATGCAGATGCTCCAGCACGTCGTGGACAAAGTTGCCCTTTTCCATGTTGCCAAAGCCCGCGTCGATCGACTGGGGCTTCACGCGGTACGAGACGAACCAGCATAGCGGGCAGGTCGAATAGGCCTCGATCTGCGAGGCGGACGTCAGACGCGGCACGAGCGGCGCGTCCTCACCCTCGCCATCGCGACGGCGCAGGACCAAATACGGCACGGCCTCAGCACTCAGATGCTGAGGGGCTTCACAGGTCACGCGCTCGCGCTTGAGGCCTTCACCTGCCGCGGGATCAAAGTCGGCGATGATATCGCCCTCGCCCACGCGC
This sequence comes from uncultured Collinsella sp., assembly GCA_900555225.1. Lineage (GTDB taxonomy): Bacteria > Actinomycetota > Coriobacteriia > Coriobacteriales > Coriobacteriaceae > Collinsella. The sequence continues at coordinate 7,572 of USKL01000052.1, read as the reverse complement.
ATGGGCTTGGCAGCGCCAGCGGCCTCGGCATGTGCCCACAGCTCGGTCCATACGGCTGCCGGGTAGCACTCGCGTGCCTGGCGATCGTGCGTCACACGGGCGAGCGCGACCGGACCGCTCGCCGCCTGCATCGCACGGCCAAAGCGCACGCGCAGCAGGGCAGCGGGCTCCAAAGACACGCCGTCGCGGCGCAGCTCGGCTGTCAACGTGGCAAGCGGGCCCTCTTCGTGCGAAAGCGGATAGCTGTCCAGGTCGACATCGGCAAACAGCACGGCATCGTAGCTGCCAGGGCGAAGAACCGACGCATCGGCAAGCGACGCGAAGCGCACTTGTGCTCGTGGTGTGCGATCGACCTCATAGGTCTCGTAATCGTAGGCGGTACTGCGCTTGTCCACCTTGGTTCGAACGCCGTCGAGAACCGGCACGGTCGCGGCCTGCGACACGTCGAGCGCGCGAGCATCGTTCATAAGGATGTCGATGGCATGGCGCAGCAAAGCCGTCTCTGCCTGGCGACGGGCCTGGCCGTCAAGGCCTCCAAGGGCGCGATCGGGCAACGCCTCGGCAACGGCAAGCATGGCCTTGAGCGCCGTCACGGGCTTGTCACGCCACAGCGCCTGGAACACGTCCGAAACCACACACGGTACGTTCTTAAACCAGTTATCGTCGCTCGTCGCCTTGCGCGCGCCCCTCACCTGGCCCTGAACGCTCTGCAGCAGGCTCTTGACGCCCGCGGTAGTCTTGCTGCGCGAGAGACGCATATTCTTATCGAAGGTACGGGCATTGACGGCATCAGCGCCCGAAAGCGGACTGTAGATCCAGTCGGTAAGCTCCGGCGCGGGCCACCACTCAGTCTTGGAAGCGGTGCCCTCGTCGGCGGCTTTCATACGCTCGATCAGGTTGGCGAGCGCCGTAAACTGCCTGCCCGCGATGGACTGGGAAAACGCCGTGAACTCAGTCGTCTCGGCCGCAATGTGACGCGCCGCCAAACGGGCGGCGAGCTCGCCGAACAGCTGGGGTGCCCGGGCAGAAACGACGAGCACGCGCACGGGGTCGGCGGGCGTTGCAGTAGCTTTATCGGCCTTGGACTCCTTGTGCGCTTTCACCAACTTATCGATGGCGTCCGCATAGACATGAGCACGGGCATGGGGGCCGGCGACCTCAATAAAGGCAGGCTGAGCGGCGGCCCCGCAAGCGACATCAGACGCGACGGCGTCCTCCCCCAGCGGCGCGATCTCAAACAGCACACCGCGGGCATCAAATGCCGTGGCAAGCTCCTCGCGCATCGCCGCCTGCTCGCGGGCAAGCAGCACGACGACCTCTCCCCCATTGTTCGCCACGGCAGACAGCAGCTCGAGTAGACCGTGCGTAAACGACGTGGTACCGCGCACGCATACGGCGCGGGTGCACGCCGGCAGGCTATCGGCCAGGGCAGCGGCTTTGTCGGCTGCCTCGCAGGGCTCGACCATATCTCGACGGTCCAAACCGCCCGCGTAGGCACGCAAAAGCTCAAACACACGAGCCTCGGCATCGCTTTTTGGCTCAGGCTGGCAATTGTTGCCACCGCATCGCTCGGCCGTCGTCCCCGCCACACCCGGCAGCACATCGCGGGCCATGCGCGCGAGCATGCGCACCGTGCCCTGGCTACGCGAAAGCGGCTGCAGGTCGGCATCGTCGCGGCGGGCAATCATATCCGAAAACAGCATCTGACGTTGCAGGTTGTCGACGAAACCGCGCCCGTCGCCCAAAAGCTCCCAAAGCGAGCGAAGCCACGATGCGGGTGTCTTGTAGTCGATACCCAGCGAAATGCCTGCTTCCGCCGCATCATGACGGCACAGATCGAGCTCGGCAAACGTTGGTGCCAGCAACACGGCACGCCCGTGACGGGCAATAAGGTCGGCAAGCAGCGCCGACTCGGCATCGCTCAAATCCGTGCCGGCATTGGTGGTATAGATTCGAACAGGCATGGTCCTCCGCTCAAACTGTTCGCAATAATCAATGTATCCATCCTACCCGCCCAAGCGGACAGATTTGCCCCACGCCAACAGATTTCCTCCGTCCCCAGGGGATCAAAAAACCGCCCCCGGAGGAGCGGTTTTGCACAATTCGTTTTTGGCGCGGCCTACTCGCCATCCTCCAGTTTAATGAGAATCTTACGGTAGCCACCGTACTCGCCGTTGAGTGCCTTGGACACACGGCTCACCGTGGTGGACGAAGCGCCGGTACGCGCCTGAACCTCAACATAGGGCTCGCCCTCGTCCAGGTAACGCGCGACCTGCAGACGCTGCGATAGATCACAAATCTCGCGCGGCGTGCAGATATCGGTCAAGAACGCTTGGATATCTTTCTCGTCGTCCAAAAGGCTAAATGCGTGGACCAGCTGCTTGACATCAGGCTTGTCAAACATGTTCTCGATATTCATCGATCACCGCCAAACCCGCCAAAAGGCATCGAAGTTGATACTGACATCGGACATCGTTCGCCCGTTCTATGCAATAGGGCAACGCCTGTGGCTTTTGCCCGTAGCAGTGTAGCACACCACCAAACTAAAGCGACAAGACTCTCTGCCAGCGGCGCGTTTTCTAGGACGAACGCCGTTTTGAAACCGAATACGCACGCAAGCTCCATGAATATCTGAGACAATGGGCGCCCAAACAGGGCCGTGCCCGCGCATCTATCCGAGTTGCAAAGGCACGTGCCTCTCACGCCTCTTTGCCACGTCTTGCGCAAGAAAGGATTTCCACCATGCGCTTTATGCTTAACTGGCTCTTTACCTCAATCGCCATCGCGATCGCAACGTTTCTCGTCCCCGGCATTCAGCCCTTCGGCATAGCCGACGCCTGGGTGTGTTTTGCCTTCGTGGGACTGTTCCTCAACATCGTCGACTCGCTCGTCAAGCCGTTCCTGACGGTCATCTCGCTGCCGCTCACTATTATCACGCTTGGTATTTTTCAGCTCGTAGTCAACAGCTTTATGCTCGAGCTGGCCAGCTACCTGTCGGTCAATCTGCTGGGCGCGGGTATCTCCATTGCCAGCTTTGGATCGGCCTTTATGGGCAGCATCCTGGTATCCATCATGCGCAGCATTCTCGACAGCGTCGCCAGGAACTAAAGCGACCGGATTCGGACCGCCACAACACACCTAAAGAAGGCCGTCCATCGCAACGATGGGCGGCCTTATCATTTGTCGAGCCTCAGAGGGCAAGAAAATCCAGCATTTCTGCCCCGTCCCCAAATGACAGGTGGGGCTAGATGACGTAGTCGTAGCCCTCGTTGGGGGCTACGAGCGCATCGAGCGTCACGCCGTCGAGGTAGTCGTTAATGAGCTTGTCCAGGTTCTTCCACACGTCGAGCGTGGGGCACTCGTCCGAACGCGAGCAGCCCTTGCAGTCGCCGTCTAGGCATGCGACCGGCGCCAGGCTGCCCTCGGTCAGGCGCAAAATCTCGCCCACCGTGTACTGCTCGGGCGGGCGCGTGAGCACATAGCCGCCGCCCTTGCCGCGCATGCCCGAGAGCATATTGGCACGCACGAGCGTGGCCAAAATGTTCTCCAGATATTTCTCCGAAATCCCCTGACGCGCGGCGATCTCTTTGAGGGGAATGCGGCCTGCCGCCTGGTGCTCGGCCAGGTCGACCATAACGCGCAGGGCATATCTGCCCTTTGTGGAAACCAACATATATAGTGCTGCCTTTCGGTCTTTTAATTCGTAGAAATTCTAGCCGAAAAATTGGTTTTGAAAATACCTATTCCCGTCAAGCTGGTTAATCGACTCGTAATAATCTTCTATTTCCTATTGCGTTACTAGGCTTTACTGTCTACTATGCTTGCCAACAGCAAAACGAACAACCCATAAGGTTTGTGGGTTTCGCTGCTACACACACCGTAAAACCACACGGTATCCAGTCATTTGAACACTTTGGAGGTTCACCATGAGCAATGTTTACACGTCCATCGATCAGCTTATCGGCCACACTCCGCTTCTGGAGCTCACTCACTTTGAGGCCGATGAGGACCTCAAGGCCCGCGTGCTCGTCAAGCTGGAATACTTCAACCCCGCCGGCTCCGTCAAAGACCGCGTCGCCAAGAACATGATCGACGAGGCCGAGAAGGCCGGCAAGCTCGTGCGCGGCGGCGACTACACCATCATCGAGCCCACGAGTGGCAACACCGGCGTCGGCATCGCCTCGGTGGCGGCGGCTCGCGGCTACAAGGTGATCATCACCATGCCCGAGACTATGTCCGTCGAACGCCGCAAGCTTATGCAGGCATATGGCGCACAGCTCGTGCTCACCGACGGTTCCAAGGGCATGAAGGGCGCCATCGCCAAGGCCGAGGAACTGCAGAAGGAGACGCCAAACAGCATCATCGCCGGCCAGTTTGTGAACCCCGCCAACCCCGCCATCCACAAGGCCACGACCGGCCCCGAGATCTGGGATGACACCGACGGCGAGGTCGACATCTTCGTCGCCGGCGTTGGAACCGGCGGCACCGTGACCGGCGTGGGCCCGACGTCCTCGACACCCAGGTCTATGACGAGATCATCCCCGTCGAGAACGACGACGCCTTTGCGACCGGCCGCGCCGTGGGCCACAAGGAGGGCGTGCTCGTGGGCATTTCGTCCGGCGCCGCCGTGTGGGCCGCGCTGCAGCTGGCCAAGCGCCCCGAGAACGAGGGCAAGACCATCGTGGCCCTGCTTGCCGACACCGGCGAGCGCTACCTGTCCACGGCGCTCTTCCAGGACTAGGGCCTGTCGCCCATAGGTTGAGCCCACGGACGAGCCGGTCTCCTCTCTCCCGGCAGTCTGAGCCCATCCAATCAGGGTGTCCCACGAGACGCCCGAACTTGCTACAATGTCTGCGGCGCGGAACCAGCCTCCCGCGCCGCTTTTCTTTTTTGGCCACATGCCACCAAGGAGAACCTCCCCATGCACAACAAGCGCGTGCTCGTCGCCATGAGCGGCGGCGTCGATTCCAGCGTGACCGCGTACCTGCTCAAAAGCCAGGGCTACGAATGCGTCGGCGCCACCATGCGCCTCACCTGCCCCGCGCCCGATCCCGTCACGGGCATGAGTAAGGTCGACCGCGACATCGCCGATGCAAAGGCCGTCGCCGAGCGTCTGGGGATACCCCACCATGTGCTCGACTTGCAGCAGACCTTCGACCACAGCGTTATTGAGCGCTTTGTGAACGCCTACCAGGAGGGGCTGACGCCCAACCCGTGCATCATCTGCAACCGCCACATAAAGTTTGGCGCGTTGCTCGGTGCGGCGCTGGACATGGGCTGCGACTACATCGCAACGGGTCATTACGCCAAAACAAGCCAGACAGTAGACGGCACCTGGCAGCTGCATCGCGGCGAAGATCCCAAAAAGGACCAGAGCTACTTTTTATATTCGCTTACGCAGGAGCGCCTGGCGCACACGATCTTTCCGCTGGCAGGCCTAGACAAAGAGCGCGACGTGCGCCGCATAGCCGCCGAGCAAGGCTTTACCAACGCCCAGAAGGCCGAAAGCGAGGACATCTGCTTTATTCCAGACGGTGACTACGCGGGCTATATCGAGCGCCGCTGCGGACATCCCGCTGCACCGGGCGACATTGTGTGGCGCGACGGCAGCGTGGTCGGACGCCATAACGGCGCGTTGCGCTATACCATCGGCCAGCGCAAGGGCTTGGGCGTCGCGATGGCGCATCCCGTGTATGTGACGGGCGTCGATGCCGCCAACAACACCGTGCATCTGGGCGAGGCCGAGGACCTAACGGCCACAGCACTCACGGCCGACGACTGGATCTGGAGCGCCCCTGCCGACCGCATGGAGGCAGAACTCGATGCCGGCGGCATTCGCGTGGGCGCCAAGTACCGTTACCGTCAGAAAGACCAAGCAGCGACCCTTACGCGCGGCGAAGACGGGCAAATGCTGCTGACTTTTGACGAGCCGCAGCGAGCCATCGCCCCCGGCCAGGCCGTTGTAGTCTACCACGGCGACATCGTCCTCGGCGGCGGCACGGTGACCGGCGCACTTAAGTAGCCCCATCCCCTTCATAAATTGCGGTGAAATAGGGACTGTTTAAGCGTTTAAAACCGCCAAACAGTCCCTATTTCACCGCAACTTAGAGAGGACGGCCTCGGTCGGTACTGCCGTATCAGCCGAGGCCGCTGCATCGCTAGCGCTGTACGTAGGCGCGGACGAGCTCGAAGGTGTTGCGCACGCCGTCCATGTGGCTACGCTCGTAGTTGTGGCTCGCATACACGCCGGGGCCGATCAGACCATGGCGAATGTCGTAGCCGGCAGAGAGCGTGGCTTCGACGTCCGAACCGTAATGCGGATACACGTCGATAGCGTAATCGAGCTCAAGCTCGCGCGCGATATTGGACAGCGCCGTCACCAGGTCGTAGTTGTACGGACCGCCCGAATCCTTGGCGCAGATCGACACCATGTGCTCGGTGCAGCCTAGGTCGTCGCCCACGCAGCCCATGTCAACGCTGATCATCTCGCGCGTGTCGGCCGGCACGAAGGCGCCGCCGTGGCCCACCTCCTCGTACACGGTAAAGAGCAGCGAAACCTTACGCGAAAGCGTCACCTCGCCAGCGGCGACGGCACGCGCCAAGCCCAACAAAATGGCGGCCGATAGCTTGTCATCCAGGAAGCGGCTCTTAATGTAGCCGCTCTCCGTCACCGTCGTGCGAGGATCCATAGCGATGATGTCGCCGGTCTGAATACCCAGCTCGAGCACATCGTCCTTGCTGTCGACGTTCTCGTCGAGCAAGATCTCCATGTTCTTCTCGATGGTCTTGACCGGCTCGTCGGCCACGTGCGCCGAAGGCTCGGTGTTAAGAACCACGCCCGTGTAGACATTGCCGTCGCGCGTGTAGACGGTGCAGTTCTCGCCATCGGCCGTAGACCACTGATGCCCACCGAGCGTCGTGGGGCGCAGGCGGCCATTGTCCTTAATGGAACGCACCATGGCGCCTAGGGTATCGACATGGCTCGCCAGTACGAGCGGCTCGCCCTCGCCGCCAAGCTCAACGAGCACGTTACCCTTATTAGAACGCTCAGGCCCAAACCCCATATCGCGCAGGGTCTCCATCAGATAATCAGTCGCCGCACGGGTATAGCCGGTAGGGGAGGCAATAGAAGTCAGCATCTTAAGCTGTCCTGCGATATAGGAGAGCGTCTCCTCTAGAGAAGCATCAATATTAGAAGTCATATGCATCCTTCCAAGTAAAACTAAGACCGAGTCCCGATTTTAACCGTTCTGCACGTGCAATGCCCCAGGAGCCGAGCCGCCTCCAGACGTCCCCGCACCGGTTTTGTGTACGTGCACGGTTTACAATCTCAATCTTGCATAAATCCTATTGGTATTTGCATAGAAATGAGGCATCTTTTTGCTTCGTCTCAGGGTGCCCCACCTTGGACCGTGCAAAAAACGGAGTATTCAGCACCGTGGGCCCCAACGGCCCCATCACGAACGACAAAACGACGCGGTTACAGCAGTGTTGCAGGTCGTCGCAAAGCAGAAACTCAGTAACAACCCCCTCCACTCATCGATAGCCCGCCCACAATGGCTGTCGATGGGC
>USKL01000051.1 GCA_900555225.1 uncultured Collinsella sp. | reverse complement strand
ATGTCAACACAAAATTCGGGATGCGGCGGCAGACAGGCGGAGCTGAGTGCGAGCCGGACAGACGGCGGTCAGCGGGACACGGGGCGATATGCGGGCAGGGCAAGCGAGAGCAGAACGGCAGGAGGGCAGCAGAATACGGGGCCGAAAGCGGGCAGGCGGCAAGCGTCGCGCCGTCAAAGGACATGTCGATTGCGATCCCCACCGTCTACCCTCTCCTCTTTTCACTCGATGCTTTACTCACGCTATCGTCCGTCTCGTCCTTGCGCGGCAGGCGGCCGGCGACCGTCTCACGCAGAGCACACCATTTATCCGCCAGACAAACAATCCACGCCTCGCGACACGTCGGCGGCACCGGCACCAGCGGAAACATATGCCGCACGATAATATTCCGCTCTCGCGGCGTCAGCTCAAAATCTTCCTCGGCACGCGCCAGGGCAAAAAACGGATGTCGAAATCCGTGCAGGCGATGACTCGGGTTGAGGTCGTGCCAATCGTAGAGAAAGTAATCGTGTAACAAGGCTCCGCGCAGCAACGAGGCGCGGTCGACCAAAATGCCTGCACGGCCCAAGCGCTCGGCAAAGGACAGGCTCGCCCGCGCCACCGAGATCACATGCGCATACACCGTCACATCGCCATGCTGGATAAACTCGCGCGTCAGGTCCAGACGGCCCGCCTGTGCCAGTTGACGGGCAGCATGGTCTACTTCGCACGCGATTTTCTCGGCACGAACGGCATCGGACATGCTGCCTCCTTCCGGCGGCTCACGGCGGCAAGCCACGGCCTACACGCATGAAATAAAATCATCATCGAATCTATCAGTATGGCATCGGACAAAACGTTTTGCCCCACCAGTTGGCGAATTACCGCGCCGCCGTCACATATCAAACGCCAAAATGTGCGAGACTGTCTTGTGCAATTGTGTCGGCCGAGGGAGCGCCGACGCTCGATTCGCATGGAGTAACCCACAACGATGCTGCTTACGCAAACGACAACGCCCGAGGACGTCAAGGCTCTTAATCGTGCCGAGCTCCCGCAGCTCTGCAACGAGATTCGCCACGCCATCCTCGAAAGCTCCGCCGCCGTCGGCGGGCACGTTGCCCCCAACCTGGGCGTCGTTGAGCTTACGGTTGCGCTTCATCGCGTGTTTAACTCCCCTATCGACAAGATTGTCTTTGACGTTTCGCACCAGACCTACGCCCACAAGGCGTTGACTGGGCGCGCATACACTTATATCGATCCGAAGCGCTTTGGCGAGGCCTCTGGCTTTGCCAATCCCGACGAGTCCGAGCATGACCTGTTCGCCATGGGCCACACCTCCACATCGGTGAGCCTGGGCTGCGGCTTGGCACACGCCCGCGATCTGACGGGCGACAGCTACAACGTCATCACCATCATTGGCGACGGCTCGCTTTCGGGCGGCTTGGCGTTTGAGGGCTTCAACAATGCCGCCGAACTCGACAGCAACCTGATCATCATCGTCAACGATAACGACCAGTCCATTGCTGAGAACCATGGCGGCCTGTATCGCAATCTGGCCGAGCTGCGCGCCAGCAACGGCGCCTGTGAGCGCAACATTTTCCGCGCGATGGGGCTCAACTACCGCTATCTGGACGCCGGTAACGATGTGTTGGCCCTCGTCGACGCGCTGCAGGAGCTGCGCGATATCGATCACCCCATCGTGCTGCACGTCTCCACCGCCAAGGGCAAGGGCTTTGAGCCGGCCCAGAGCGACCCCGAACGCTGGCACCACGTGGGTCCGTTTGACATGGCGACTGGGCGCAAGCTCTGCCCGGGCCATCCGAGCGAGCCCGCGCCGCGCACCTATGCTGACATTACGGGCGAGGCGCTCAGCGCCGCCATCGAGCGCGATCCGCAGGTCGTGGGCATCACGGCCGCCACACCCTACATCATGGGCTTTACACCCGAGCTTCGCGCTGCCGCCGGCAAACAGTTCGTCGATGTGGGCATTGCCGAGGAGCACGCCGTGACCTTTGCCACCGCGCTTGCTCGCTCGGGCGCCAAGCCAGTCTTTGGTGTGTACGGCACGTTTTTGCAGCGCGCCTACGACGAGCTGTGGCACGACCTGTGCCTCAACGACGCCCCCGCAACCATTTTGGTGTTTGGTGCGTCAATCTTTGGCACCACGTCCGAGACGCACCTTTCGTTCTTTGATATTTCCATGCTGGGCGGTCTTCCCAACATGCACTACTTGGCGCCGGCCTGCATGGAGGAATATCTGTCCATGCTGAGCTGGTCGCTCGACCACCGCGAGCATCCCGTGGCAATCCGCGTACCGGGCATCGGCCTGGTAAGCCGCCCCGACCTTGCGCCCGCCGAAGACACCGACTACAGCGCCGTTCGCTACAACGTGGTGCGTCAGGGCCGCGACGTTGCCGTGCTCGCGCTTGGCGATTTCTTTGAGCTGGGCGAGCGCGTGGCAAACCGCTTGGCTGCCGAGTACGGTATCGAGGCCACGCTCGTCAACCCGCGCTTTGCAACCGAGCTCGACCACGAGTTCCTCGACAGCCTTGCCGCCAAGCATCGCGTTGTCGTCACCCTCGAGGACGGCATCTTGGACGGCGGCTGGGGCGAGCGCGTGGCGTGCTACTTGGCCTGCACACCAGTGCGCACGCGCACCTTCGGCATTGCCAAGGGCTTCCCCGACCGCTACGACCCCAACGAGCTGCTCGCTCAGAACGGCATGACGGTCGAGAACATGGCCGCCGAAGCCGTGAGACTACTCAACGAGTAAGAAAACCTCCGCAAGGGAAACACCCCTGCGGAGGTTTTTGTTTTCACGATGCGATTATCTCAATCTGTAACATCTAGGGCCCGAATTTCCGTCTAACTGTTACAGATCTAGATAAGACGTCGTAGTCCCAGACCTTTGTCTCAATCTGTAACAGATAGGGACCTTTTGACCGTCCAGATGTTACAGATTGAGACATTCGAATCCCCCTGAAGAGAAAATCTCGATCTGTAACAGGTAGAACCCATTTCCTCGTCTAACTGTTACAGATTGAGACAAAGCAGCAAGGCATGCCGCCGCACCGACCATGCCGTCTGCAAAGCGCTATCTCAGCTGCAATAATCGGCGTTTACCAAGATAAAACCTGCCAAAATAAACCTGTCCCTTTTTTGTAGGTAGAATTACCCATAAGGCAAGTATGTTTCTGAGTTATTTCGTATTGACCCATTTGAGCGCGATGGGGTATAACTCTACTCAACCGCTAGGGATTTTATTGAGAAAGGTGTTCTACCATGAGCAAGAACCTCTCCCAGCAGGTCGTCCTCGACCGCCGCGGCTTCGTTGCCGCCACCTTCGCAACCGTCGCCGGCCTTGGTCTTGCCGGCTGCTCCGACACCAGCGCCGAGGCCGACAAGGGTTCCGCCGCCGGCTCCTCCAAGGGCTCCGAGGATACCGAGGCTTCCACCACGCTCGATGCCAAGGCATTCGACAAGCTCGTCGACAACGGCCCCAAGGCCGATGACGACGCCATCGCCGCCAGCACCTGGGCGACGGCCGTCAAGGACGCCGGCGTCTTTAAGATCGGTGGCGTTCAGACCTCCACGCTCTTCTCCCTCCTCAACGAGAAGGACGGTCAGACCCGCGGCTTCGATGCCGGCATCGCGCAGCTTCTGTCCAACTACATCCTGGGCGAGAACAAGGTCGAGATCACCCAGGTGACCTCGGACACGCGCGAGTCCGTCCTGCAGAACGGCCAGGTCGATGCCGTCTTTGCCACCTACACCATCACTGACGAGCGCAAGAAGCTCGTCTCCTTCGCCGGCCCCTACTACTACACGCAGCAGGCCATCCTGGTGCTCGCCGATAACGACGACATCAAGAGCGTCGACGACCTGGCCGACAAGAACGTCGCCGTCCAGTCCGGCTCCAACGGCCCCGCCATCCTGGAGGAATTCGCCCCCAAGGCCAGCCAGCAGGAGTTCAAGACCGACGAGGAGGCCCGCCAGGCACTCCAGCAGGGCCGCGTTGACGCCTACGTCATCGATAACAACATGCAGCAGAGCGCCCTGGTCCGCGAGCCCGGTAAGTACAAGATCGCCGGCAAGCCCTTCGGCAGCAAGGAGCCCTACGGCATCGGCCTGCCGCTCGATTCCGACGGCGTCGCCTTTGTCAACGACTTCCTTAAGAAGATCGAGGACGACGGTACCTGGACCGAGCTGTGGCAGATCTGCATCGGCGACCGTACGGGCGACACCAATGTTCCCGAGCTGCCCGAGATCGGCGCCTAGGCAGCGAGCCTGGTAACGGCCGCAACGAAACCATATGGAAACGCATGATGCGCTTTATTGCGGTAAACTGTTTCCTCACTGAGTTGTCGGGGCTTCCGTACACACGGGAGCCCCTTTCCTTATCGGCAGGAGGTCCGCATGAGTCTCTCCGAGCTCTGGTCGCTCTATGGCCAGAACTATATCGACGCGCTGCTAGCAACCTGGGGCATGACGCTTGAGTCGTTTGCCATCGCCATGGTGCTGGCCGTCGCCGTCACCGTGATGCGTGTGTCGCCGCTCAAGCCGCTGCGCGTCTTTGGCGACCTGTATGTCCAGGTCTTCCGCAACATCCCCGGCATCGCGCTGCTTATCATCGTCGTCTATGCGCTTCCGCCGCTCAAGGTCGTCCTGCCCTACCGCACCTGCGTTATCGTCGCCACGGTCCTTTTGGGCTCGGCCTTTGGTTCCGAGAACTTTATGAGCGGCATCAACACCGTCGGCGTCGGCCAGGTGGAAGCCGCCCGTTCGCTCGGCATGAGCTTCAGCCGTATCCTCGCCAAGATCGTGATTCCACAGGCACTGCGCTCAAGCGTGCTGCCCATGACCAACCTCTTTATCGCCGTCATGCTCACCACCGCGCTCGGTAGCCAGGTGCCGCTTAAACCGCAGGAGCTCACCGGCGTGGTGAGCTACATCAACACGCGCTCGCTCGGCGGCGTCGTCGCGTTCTTTATCTCGGCACTCGGCTACCTGGGCACGGCCTTTGTGGTGAGCCACATTGGCAACTACATCGATAAGAAGGTGAGGATCCTCCGATGAGCAAGCATTCCTCCCCTGCACTTACCATGCGCGATGCGCTCTACGAGGCTCCCGGCCCCAAGATGCGCGCCAAGATTCGCATCGGCACCGCTATCTCGCTCGTTGCCGTCGCCGTGCTCGTCGCCCTGGTACTGCAGCGCTTTTATGTGACCGGCCAGCTTTCGGTCCACTATTGGTATTTCTTTACGCACCTCACCACCTGGAAGTTCTTGCTTGCCGGCTTTGAGGGCACCGTTAAAGTCGCACTCACCGCTGGCGCCATCGCGCTGGTGCTGGGCCTAGCCCTTATGCTCGGCCGCACCAGCGACATTAAGCCGCTCCAGCTGGTTTGCCGTGTGCTCACCGATTTCTTCCGCGGTGTGCCGAGCCTGCTGTTTATCTACTTCTTCTTTTTGGTGCTGCCCCAGTACAAGATCTCGCTGCCGTCGTTTTGGATGCTCACGCTTCCCGTCGCGCTCGCTGCAGCCGGCGTGCTGGCCGAGATTTTCCGCGCCGGCGTCAATGCCGTGCCGCGCGGCCAGGTCGAGGCCGCCCAGGCGCTCGGTCTCTCCAAGGCCAAAATCACCTTTAAAATCGTGTTGCCGCAGGCTATTCGGTTTATCATTCCGTCGTTGATTTCGCAGCTTGTGGTCGTAGTCAAAGACACCACCGTCGCCTATGTGGTGAGCTACCCCGACCTCATGCAAAACGCCCGCGTGCTCATTACCAACTACGACGCCCTCGTGTCGGTCTACCTGGTAATCGCGGTCATCTACATCCTCATCAACGTCGCGATCAACAAGGCCGCTGTCTATGTTTCGCACAAGACCGGCGCGACCATCATCCGCTAACGCTTTACCATTTCGAGTCATAAGGAGCCGAGCACCATGGCACAGAGCACCTCTTCCACCGGCAATCAGCCGCTGATCGAGCTCAGACACGTCGATAAGCACTATGGCGATCTGCACGTCCTCAACGACATCAATCTCTCGGTCGACCGCGGCGAGGTCGTCGTTGTGATTGGACCCTCGGGCTCGGGCAAGTCGACCATGTGCCGCACCATCAACCGTCTGGAAACCATCGACTCGGGCGAGATCCTCATCGAGGGCGAGCCCCTGCCGCAGGAAGGCAAGGATCTTGCCCGCATGCGTGCCGAGCTGGGCATGGTGTTTCAGCAGTTCAACCTGTTCGCACATATGACCGTCCTGCAGAACGTCATGCTGGGACCGGTCGACGTACTGGGTGTCTCCAAGGACGAGGCCCGCGAGCGCGCCATGGACCTGCTGGGCCGCGTGGGCGTTGCCGAGCAGGCCGATAAGGTGCCCGCACAGCTTTCGGGCGGCCAACAGCAGCGCGTAGCCATCGCCCGCTCGCTTGCCATGCAACCCAAGGCCATGCTCTTTGACGAGCCCACGAGCGCCCTTGACCCCGAGATGATCAACGAGGTGCTCGAGGTCATGGTCCGTCTGGCCCAGAAGGGCATGACGATGATCGTCATCACGCACGAGATGAACTTCGCCCGCCGTGTGGCCGATCGCGTTGTCTTTATGGCCGACGGCCAGATCGTAGAAACCGGCACGCCTGACGAGTTCTTCGACCATCCCCAGACCAAGCGCGCCCAGGACTTCCTCAACTCCATTAAGGGTCACTAGCCAGCCACCCCGTGGGACAAATCCATCGGAAGCGTTGTCCCACGTCTCTCATGCGCCCTGTCACCTTCAGATTCGAAAGCAACACCTATGATCGGAACCCGCACCTCGTCGTCCTACACCCCGCACGTCGACGTCGCCCCCGCCGACCGCCCACTCATCCTCGTCGCACCGCGCTGGGAAGAGGCAAAGCCGTTTTTAAGCGAGACGCTCTCCCCCAACGAGGAAATCGCAAGTGTCTTTGTCGATGCCATCCTTGCCGCCGGCGGCCTACCGCTGCAGATGTCCATCACCGAGGACATTGAGGTTATCCGTCATTACGTCGATATCGCCGACGGCATCGCCATTCCCGGCGGCCCGGACGTCAACCCCAAGCGCTGGGGCGATGATCGACCCTACGACCCCACCCTCTGCTGCGAGATCCGCGATAGTTTTGAGTTTAAGCTGGTCGACGAGGTACTCCGCGCCAAGAAGCCGCTCTTTACCACCTGCCGCGGCACGCAGCTGCTCAACGTCGCCACTGGCGGCACCCTGTGCATGGACGTGCCGAGCCTGGGTGCGCGCGAGGGCCGCACGCAGTGGCGCCACACCCACGTGCTCAACGACCCCGTGCACCCTGTCGAGGTCATGCCGGGCTCGCTGCTGGAGCGCGCGGTTGGCGGGCACAGGCTGATCCAGACCAACTCGGCACATCACTGCTGCGTCGATCGTCTGGGTAAGAGCACGCGCTTGGTCGCCAAGGCAACCGACGGCGTTCCCGAGTGCATCGAAGTCGAAGGCCAGCCGTTCTGTCTGGGCGTGCAATGGCACCCTGAGTACACGTGGAAGACACTCGAGACCGACTTTAACCTGTGGAAGTCGTTTGTCGAGGCAGCGGCAAAGGTTAAGCAGGCTCGCTAGCTCGCAAATCACACAGGCTTAAACCTTCCATGCCAGGGGGGCGGACACCAGCCACGGTGCCCGCCCCCCCCTGTATTTGGTATGCTCGGTATGATTATCCCTCACAAACAATC
Source organism: uncultured Collinsella sp. (assembly GCA_900555225.1). GTDB lineage: Bacteria > Actinomycetota > Coriobacteriia > Coriobacteriales > Coriobacteriaceae > Collinsella. The sequence goes on along the minus strand of USKL01000051.1, from coordinate 812 downwards.
AAAGAAATCTCGACCGCAATCGGTCGACTGTAAAGCAGATGGCAAAAACGCTTGCTACGTTTATTAGGCAGTCAATTAAAATCGAAACGCATTGACCATCCCCCAACGGGGTCACGCCGCAAATCCACATGAGCATCGAGGACGGTAGCGGAAGCATGGAATTGGCCCCGAGCTGTATGTAGATCGCTACGACGTTGACAAGCAGCAGCATGCCAATCGGACCGAAGCCGGACCCAAAATAGGAAACAACGATTACGCAAGAAACCACGTATGCAAGGCAGGCAGCGGCAGCAAGAACAAGTCGATAGCAAAATACATGCAGGTTGAAATACTGCTGAGCATCCAAAACGATTACGCAGTTAAGACAGTACAAAACGACACTCGACAGGATAAACGCGCCCAAAAGGGCAAAAGAAGACAGCACCACTCGCGCAACGATAGCGCACACACGCTTCCCTCCCCGAGCCTCCGACAACCCCCACGGTTCCTCAATAAAGCCCGAACTGACAAAGCGCGGCACAATGCAAGCCGCGATGAACGGAAAGAACAATGCATGAGCCAACGGGGCTACGTTGAACAGCAGACCGCGAAAAACCTCTGAATTACCAAATAGAAGGACATCCTCTGCCGATAGCCGAAGCGTCGGGTCTGGGAAAAAGCCCAAGAAACTGTTCTCACGGAGGCTACAGAACCACATCGGGAAAGAATTAAGCTGCAATGCCACCATGCACGCATAAATTACCAGGATTAAGGCGTACGTCCATTTGCTCACATGCTTCAATTCTGAATGAAGGAATCTTCTAGTCTGACGA
>USKL01000050.1 GCA_900555225.1 uncultured Collinsella sp. | reverse complement strand
GCGATCGCCATAGCCACCACGGTTGCCGCCAAAGCCGCCGCGACCGCCACGGTCGCCGCCACGGTCACCAAAGCCGCCACGGCCGCCGCGATCGCCACCGCGACCGCCACGGTCACCGCCACGGCCACCGCGATCGGCAAAGCCGCCGCGACCGCCACGGTCGCCGCCACGGCCGCCACGGTCGTCACGGCCGCCGCGAGGACCGCGGTCCTCGTCCAGGCCCATGGCGACGAGCGGAGCGATAACCTTATCGAGAGCGGCCATCAGCTCGGTGGCCTCCTCATAAGAAAGCTCGGGCAGGAGCTTCTCCTTCTTGTTGGCAAGCTCGACCAGGCCCTCAGCGGCATCCTCGGCGGCGAAGACAACAATCTTGCGCATATCGCCCTCGGCGTCGTCGATGCGGCCGACCAGATCGGCAGCCTCGGCCTCGGCCATCAGGCCATCGAGCTCACGGAGGCGCATGCCCAGCAGGTCGGACATTTCCTTCTGCTCCATCTTGGGCTTGAGGTCAAGAAGCTTGATGGCGCGCTCGATGTTCGCCATGCGCTCGGCCTTGGCCTCCTCCTCCTTGGAAATAGCAAAGCGACGGCTACGCAGCAGGCGGGCGGCCTTCTGCATCTTGTCCATCAGCTCTTCGTCATCGTAATCAACGGCGGCCTCGACAACCTCGGCCTCCTCCTCGGCGGAAACCTCGTCAGCAGCCTCAACCTCGGCAGCTTCGGTCTCCACGGTCTCGACTGCCTCAACCTCGGCAGCCATGGTCTCGTTCTCGGTCTCGTTCATGATCTCTTCGTTCTCGGACATGAGACTCCTTCTTAGCCCTCTCGGGCATCATCGCCCCATTCGCGGGGCCCGTCGCGCACTCTTTGCGCTTTAAACATTCATGCCTCTCGGCAAAACGTCCATTAGTTTATGGTGTTGCCATCCAATCTAGCTGCAGAATCTATGTGCACACATTAATGCGACATGTGCGACTCGCGACGGGCGTACACCAGCGACGTCGCGAACCCGACCACGGCAATCACAGCCGCCACACGCACGGCAGTTGCAAATCCAATCGCCTGGGCAACGTCGGTCGCAGCGCCAGCCGCGCCGGCAGTCGCCGCAGAACTCGAGAGCAGACCGATAAACAGCGATGGGCCAAACGATGCGGCAATCATGTTCCACGTGTTAAGCAATGCCGTTCCGTGGGGATGCTCAGCGGCAGGCAGCGTCTCCAAGCCGGCCGTTTGCGAGGGGCTCAGCACCAAACCGACTCCGGCATACACCACAACGGTCAGCGCCACGACGACGCCGATATTCATGCTTGCCGCCGTCATCGAGATTGCAATCTGCCCCACGGCAATCAGGGCAAAGCCGACCGGCAGCAGCGGCCATGCGCCGCGAGCATCCATCACGCGTCCGCCCACAATCGAGGTCACGGCGTTGCAGGCAATTGCCGGCAAAATGAGCAGGCCCGCAACAAGTGCGGTCATGCCGTATGCGCCCTCAAAATAGAGCGGCAACAAAACGCTCATCGAGAACGTCGTCATCATCGACACCACCACAAGCAGGCACGCGGGCCAAAAACGAACGCTCGCCATGGGACGCACGTTAAGCACCGGATGCTCGAGCTTGAGCTGGCGGGCCGCAAACAGGCCGAGCAGCACAATGGCAGCGAAGAGCGTCACGATGCCGGCAATCAGATTGGTCGAGAACTCGCCTACGGAATACACAAAAGCCGTAATACCGGCGGCGAGCAAAACTACCGACAGAATATCGAGCGTGGTATTCGAGCGCTCTCCGACATTCTGAACAAGCTTTACGCCCGCCGCAGCGACCACAATGCCGCCCACCAGCGGCACTACGAACACCGCCCTCCAGCCAAACAACGTGCACATAAGACCGCTAATCACGGGTCCAAACGCCGGCCCCAGCGTAATGCAGGCACCACCCAGACTCAGATACAGACCGAGCTTCTCGCGCGGAGCGCAAGACAGCACCACGTTCATCATGAGCGGGAACAAGATGCCCGATCCCGCAGCCTGCAAAATACGGCTTGGCAGCAAAACGCTAAATGACGGAGCGAACAGGCACAGGACTTCGCCGGCGACCATGCATCCGCATGCGAAAAACAGCAGCTTGCGCGTCGAGAAACGGCCGGACAGGAAGGCCATGATGGCCGTAAAGATCGACGTCACGATCATGTAGCCCGAAACGAGCCACTGCGCCGTGGTGGCACTCACCGAAAAGGCCGCCATAATGTCGTGCAACGCCACGTTAATGATGTTCTCGTTAAACGCGGCAACAAAGGCTGCAATATACATTACGACGAGAATCGCCGCAGTGGCCGATGGCGCTACTTGAACTTGTTGCTGAGATTTGCTCCCCATGCATTTCCTTCCTCTTGGAACGACAGTCGCATCGCCCCAGAGGAACAGTCCAGGGCGAAAAATGAGCCCTAGACTTACGCCAGACGCCGTACACGACGAATCTGGCAACATGGTCCAACGTCAAAAGATTGTAACGCGGACGCGCAGCTTTCCTTCCGCGCTATTATTAAAAGTCCACGAAAGCATAAGACATGAGGAGCCCGCCATGATTAAGCCCATCATGAAATCCGAGTTCTTTTTGCGTCTGCCTTCCGAAGACGCGGGACCCGACGATGCCGCGACCGGGCAGGATCTCCTAGATACACTCCACGAGCATGAGCGCGAGTGCGTGGGCCTCGCCGCCAACATGATCGGCGTGCGCAAGCGCATCATCTGCGTAAAGGACGGCAACAGGACACTCCTGATGTACAACCCTCAAATTCTTGAGCAGGTCAATGCCTATCAGACGAGCGAAGGATGCCTCTCGCTGATCGGCGAGCGTCCCTGTACCCGCTATCGCCGCATTAAGGTTGAGTATTTGGACGAGAACTTCGTCCACCGCATCAAAAACTTCTCGAGCTACACCGCCGAAATCATCCAGCACGAAATCGACCACTGCAACGGCGTCGTGGTTTAGGCCACCTGCCAAAATGAGGGTACCGGAGGCCTCCCTATGGATATCAGCCGCTTTGGCGAATTCGCCATCTTAGCGCAGTCACGCACGTTTCTTGATGCAGCGGAACTGCTTTTCATGTCGCAATCAACCCTCTCCAAGCACATCATGGCAATGGAGCACGAACTCGGCTGCAAGCTCATCGATCGAAGCCAGCGCCACGTAACACTCACCGCGCAAGGTGAAGCGCTCCTCCCCTATGCGCAAAAAATTGCGACGCTTCAGCACCGCTATCTTGCCGCCATTCAAATAGGCGCAGGTGAGCCACTCGAGCACCTCACCGTAGGTTCTATCCCCATTATGGCCCCTTATGGGATCACGGACGCCGTCATCGATTTTCAGCAGGCGAACCCCTCATATTCTGTTGAGCTCATCGAGGGCGAGGGCGACACACTCAAGCGCATGCTCCTGCACGAGGACATTGACCTGGCCTTCATCCGTGACGGCGGCGCCATCGAGCCGGAGTTCAAAAAGATTCCCTTTACGACCGACCGGCTCGTGGCCGTCCTTCCACTTGACCATCCGCTCGCTGAACGTGACACCGTCGAGATAGACGACCTTATCGACGAGAATTTCCTCATGCTTCCCCAAGGCTCGTTCGTAAGCGAACTCGTCCTTTCCCTTTGTCGCGAAGCTGGGTTTGGCCCACGTGTTACGTTCACCGGCAAACGAGCCGAGAACATCATCTCTCTTGTCGCACGCGGCGCCGGTGTCTCATTCCTCATGCGCAAGCCGGCGGAATCGCTTGCCAGCGGAAAGGTAGCCCTGGTGCCGCTTGAGCCCGCGACGACCTCCGAGGTCAGGCTCTACCTCAAGCGGAACGCCGCGCACTCGCAGGCGGTCGTCTCGTTCATCGGCTTCCTCCCCTACCGCCAGCTCCTGCAGGGCGACCGTGCGTCTTCCACCGCGGCACGACCGTCATAATCCCCGCTGCTCCACAACCGCAGACTTGTGTCCGCAAACACGCTGACAACGGCACAAAACACAAATATGCCTCGGGCGGCACGTCGCCGTCCGAGGCATATTTAGCTAAAGTGCGCAGACAGACTAGTCCACCGAGATGTTGAGCGCCTTACCGCCCTCGTCCTTCCTGGTACCGATCACCATAGCGGCGACAAGAGCCAGAACGAAAGCGACCACACCGGAGATGACAAGGCCGATAAAGCCCGTGTCGATGCCGGCAGGGTTAATAAAGCTCGGGAAACCGAGCGGGCCGGAGGCACCGAAGGCATAGAGTTTGGCACCCATGAGGCCGGCAATGGCGCCGCCTACACCAGCGGAAATAAAGGTTGCCCACATAAGGCGCTTACGCGGCAGCAAGATGGCGTAAAGCGCAGGCTCGTTGACACCGAAAATCGAAGAGACAAGGGCAGGAATGTTGACGGCAGCATTTTCCTCGGAGTCCTTGGTTCGGATGACCATGCCAAGCACAGCACCGGCGATGGCACAACCGCCTGCATACACGAGCGGGTTAATGAGGTCATAGCCGTAGGTTGCGACATCGAGAAACCACAGCGGGATGATACCCCAGTGCAGGCCGAACATGACGAGCAGGCTCCAGAACGTGCCGATGACGAAGCCGGCGATGGCGGGCTGGAAGTTGATGAGCATCAAGATGATCTGGGCAACGATATTGGAGAGGACCGTCATGACCGGACCGACCACAAGCAGGCCAAGGATGCCGCAAATGAGGAGCGTCAGGATGTTGGAGAAGAACGAGCTCACAAGCGCGGGCAGCGCGTTAGAAAGGGCCTTGTGCACCTTGGAGGCAATCCAGACGATAAAGATCGCAGGCAGAATCGTCGATGAGTAATTCTGCATGATTAGCGGGATGCCAAAAATATCACCGTAGACATTGGACTCGAAGACCGTACCGGCGCCGAGCGTGTAGAGCGGATCTCCACCCATAAGGGCAACGAGCGTCGGGTAGACGAGGATACCGCCGAGCGCCATTCCCATAACGGGCTTAAGTCCGAACTTCTTGGCCGACGTCCAGCCAATGATTAGCGGAAAGTAATAGAAGACCGAATCTCCGATTGCCGAGAGCGTCACATACGTATTGCTGTCCTTGGCAAGCCAACCGGCAACCGTGCAGAGCGCGAGCATCGACTTGATAAAGCCACCGGCCATAAGCACGCCAAGAACCGGTTGCAGAATCTCGGAGATGATGGCCAGCAGACGCGAGAATGGATCGCCCTTTTTGACGTCGTCGCCTTCATCGATATCGAGTGCGGGTTTGGAGTCGAACCCGCCAATCTGAACAAGGTCGTTGTAGACGGCCTCGACAGTGGCACCAATCACGACCTGATACTGTCCGCCGGCCTGGATGACGTCAACGACGCCCTTCGTCGCCTTAAGCTCATTAGTCTGGGCGAGCGATTCATCCTTGAGGTGGAAGCGGAGACGCGTAATGCAGTGGCTCACGTCTAACACATTGTCTCGACCACCGACCTTTGTGATGATTTCATCGCAAAGCTTCTGGTATTTCATGGAATTCTCCTTTTTCTGAGCGGGGTATAGCATCGATTTCATGCCTCCGTAGTCGACGTGGGAGGGCAAGGAACCCGCTTCCCCCTTTGAAATCCGCGGACGCACGTACGCCCGGGATGGGAAACGGCAGAGAAGATGGAAGATGCCGATCACATGGCAGCGAGCCTCATTGGCCCATGTCACGCAATCAGGTCTACAGACGCGAATCTGCTGCGCCGAGAAGTCTCGTCGTCTGGCAGAACTTGTCACACAGACGTTCCGGTTCGCCCTGGGGAATCTGAGTACGCTCGGTCTCAAAGGAGAGGCCGTACTCGCGTGCCGGAAGGAAATACTCGAAATAGCCGTTGGTGTAACCGCAAACTATTCCCTCGACCGGGCATTCGCGCTTCATGCGAATACCCAAGTCGCTGCCGAGCTCACTCGGGAACACAAAGAGATGCAGGCCGCCCAGACTGATGACGGCACACTTAAGCGTGAGCGAAAAGTCGTCATGGGCAACGGTGTGATAGAACGTCTGAGGCTCGATGCGGTCAAGAACGACCTCGCGATCGAGCTTGATCTGGGAAATCGCCTCGGCAAGACCGGTCGAAACGCGCTCGACCTCGGGAATGCCGCGTCCCTGGCGAAAATTGCGGTCGCTACAGTCGCCAGCAGCACCGACGACCATGGCCGGATAGTAACCAAGACTCTGAGCGAGCTTTTTGCCGGTAAGACCGGCGAGTTCGCTCGTGAGCTCCGTGCAGTCGGGTCCGACACAGGCAGAATGCACCGCCCAGTTCACAAAGCCCGCAAATGGCTTGCCTTCGGTATCGAAGAACGATACGACAATGACCTCATTGTCGGCGAGTTCACCTGGGATGATGCGGTTGTCGTAGAAACCGGTGATGACTTTTTTGCCCATGCGGCAGGTCGCAGGTCGCGCGTTGGCGCGGCACTCTTCGAAGCATTGACAGATGGTATCGAGGAACCAGCGATAGTAGTCCTCGTTGAATTTTCCCGTCCACCAGCTGCGATGGTAGGCGACGATCGAAGTGTGGTCGTGCGTCGCGGAGAGCAGAACGCAGTCACGGTCGATTCCGTAGCGCTCGGCGAGCATCGTCTTAACCTCCTCGGCCATGCCCTCCTCAAACTCGAGAACATCGGCGTTGAAGAGAAAAACTTCGCGGTCGTCCTGTTGGAAAAGAATCGCGTTGGCGAAGACGTCGTCATGGACGCCTGTCGCAGGCTCCAGACGGTTGGGGAGGTTACGGTATCCGATTAGATAGATGTCGCCTTGCGGGGTAATCTTGCGGCGTGCATGTCCGATATTCATGCAAGTTCTCCTTTTTGTCATGCCGCGTTTAAAGCGGCAAGGATGGTTTGAAGGAGGCGCTCATGGGAACCGGCGGCGAAGCCGGAGTTCATGGCCTCATAGGTGATTTTCTCGTACGCATCGGGGGCCGGCAGATACTTTTGCCCTCCGTTGACAAGCGTGGCAAAGAGCACGGGGCAGAATCGGGCGGCGCGCACGGCGGCGCCAAACGAGCTCGAAACCTCGGGCTGGATACCAACGAACTCGACATTTCCCAGCCGAAGTAAATAGACCCTCGTACGCTGTTCGCCTGCCGCATGAAACTCATAAGTTCGATGCGGGGCCAATGAGCAGAAGTCGGCGCGCGTCTGGGCGGGCAAAAGGACGTCGACCGTGCGAGCATCGACGCCGATGGCATCGTCCTCACGCGCCGCACGGACGGCCTCAATCAACGCATCGCTCATAGCGCGACCCTGTCGATGCAGCATGCGATATCCACTCTCGTGAGCATCTAACGTTTGCTTCGCCCCGGTCGAATCGAACGCAACGGTTACGGCGCGCTCCGCCGGACTCTGATCCCCCGCGGCACCGGGTAGCAGCAACACGACTCCGCCCAATTCGCGCTCGAGAGCCATGGCGGCAAAGCCAAAGAGGTCCCCGCTCACCAAGCGCTTCCCCTGAGAATCGTGCGATCCGTCGAGCACGGAAGACTGGACATCAGCCGTCGCAAGCATGGCAACGAGCCCGCCCTCGGCATCCCTCGCGACAAGTACGGGCATCGCGTGGTCGGCAAACCCCTTGGGGTCTACTCCCAGCCACCAGCCGGCCGGTGTCTCAATGTCGCGGTTAACGTTCACAGGACAGTAGCCCTCCGCCGAGGCGAGCGTGACAGAGCGAATGCCCGCAACCGCCTGCTCAACGGCCGCGCGTGTCGCGGCGATGAGCGCGGCATGATAGCGCTCATTTCGATCGCGGGCATCGGTGTCGGCCAGATGCCCAGGGGTGCGCACGTGAGGCGCAGAAAACGTATGGGTCGGGAGCACCCAAGAAAAGGCGCCGTCGCAATTGGAGACATCCTTGACAACCTCACGCAGATCGACGAGTAGGGCCGGAGCGATCGAGGTAACCTCAAGTGAAAGGATGCAAGCGCGCCGCCCCATCCCTTCGACCACGAAGGCACGGGCAAAGATTTCATGACGGAGTGCGTCGAAACCGTCGAACGGCAATACGTCCTCTAAGTTAATGGCCACCCGGGCGGCTCCGGCCTTCATCTCTCCCTTATCCATGGCGAACGCCCTCCTTTATCTGTCGCTCACTCGATGCCGTACAAGCGCTGTGCCGTGCCGCCAAGCATAAGGTCCTTGTCCGTATCACTTAAATCTGTGGCGCGGACGCAGGCGACACCCTCTGTTAGCCACTCGCGTTTAACGGGATAACTCGTACCAAAGACAATATGGTCTGCACCAAGGACTTCAACCGCACAGGCAAGAAGCGTTTCGCCCCAGGGCTGAGCATGGGACATGTCGAAATAGACGTTGTTCTCAAGACGCTTGGAGACCGTCTCGATATCGGCCTGGAAGCGACCCGAAGCATCTGGGCGCTTGGGACCGTGCGGCAGCAGCATCTCCTTAAACGCAAAATAAGCGCCGCCGAGCATGGAGTGGACCATCTTGATATTGGGGTAGCGCTCAAAGAAATCGCCAAAGATCTCTCGGCCGATCGCCGTAGTTTGGTCGACGCAGCGGCCATAAGAGCGGCGAAGGTTGTCGTACGCGAGAAGCGATTCGTTCTC
>USKL01000049.1 GCA_900555225.1 uncultured Collinsella sp. | reverse complement strand
GTGGAAGCCATCAAAGCACAGGCGCTGAAGGACGGCATGCATACCCTGCGTATGAGTGCGACCGAGCGCGAGCACGTGATGCCTCCGCGGCCCCTGATGCCGTGGACGATGGCCCTGTGTTCCGGCATGTGCATGAGCTGCGTCTTGGTGCTCAACATGGTCGCTGATGCGCTGCTGAGGGAGCGGGCTCCGGCGGTCGGGCCGCTATGGGCCATTCCCGTTGCGGCGGCGGTATTCGTTGTGCTGGCTCAATCTTGTGCGCGGCTTGCCCCTTGGAAGCGGTGGCTGTATGCCGCGTCCGTCGGTCTCGTGGCGGGAGCGGTCGTCTCGGTGTGGTGGGCTGTGGGCACGCTGAGTGCCTCGAAGGCGCTTGATGGTCGAGCGGCAAGCAGCCTCGAGTTTGTCGTGCAGGGTGATCCATCCATAAACGACGACGTGTTTTCCTATACCTGCGAGGCACGCGCGGACGGTAAGAACTTGGCAATGGCTCGCCTATCGTGTGACCTCGAGCTCAAGGTCGGGGCGCACGTGCGTGTTATCGGTCGCGTTTCACGTTTTGAGAACGATGCGTATGGACGATCGCGCGTGCTCCGAGGTGAGGTGCGCAAGGTTAAAGTCGTTCGGATTTTGTCGGTCGATGAGGACTCTCCGGGGCCGCTTCTTCGGATGCGAAATGGGCTGCTTGCGTCCATCGCGCCTGCGACCGACCCGGCGCGTGCACTCATAGCCGGTGTCGCCTGCGGTCGTTCGGCCGAGCTGCGCGCCCAGCCGGCGGGCGACTGGTTTTCGGTGACGGGAACGGCGCATCTTATCGCCGTCTCGGGCAGCCATTTGGCTATCGTGGGGTTTGTAATCGAGGGTGTATTGCAAAAGACTCGGTGCTCACGTGGTCTTCAACGGGCGATATTGGCGATAACGCTTGTGGGCTACGTTGCCTTTACGGGCGCGTCTCCCTCGGCCGTGCGCGCGTGCTGCATGTTGTTCGCGACGCTTGTCGTAAACGGCGCGGGGCGTCGCCGGCACGGACTTTCGGCACTCTTCGTAACCATGTCCATCTTTGTGCTGCTGCGGCCGACGGTTCTGTTCGAGATGGGCTTTCAGCTTTCATGTGCCAGCGTCTTAGCCATTCTGTGCTTTTGCCCCTATGCGACCTACGCTTTGGGTGAGCTGGGTGTGCCATCGGGCGTTGCCAACATACTTTCCGTCACGCTGTGCTCGCAACTGGCGACACTTCCCATTACCATTCCTGCCTTCGGTACGTTCTCGCTCATTGCTCCGCTGGCAAATGCAGTCATCGGTCCGGTGGTGAGCGTACTGCTTGCTGTGTCGATCGTGCTGGTTCCCTTTTCGCTCGTGGAACCGTTGCGGATTTGGGCGCTCGTTGTGCCCATGGTTGCCGCCCGTTGCGCACTGTTCTTCGAGCAGCTGTTTGCCGCCGTGCCTGGTGCATCCGTGAGCGTGCCGCCCGATAGCATGTGGATTTACCTAGTGCCGTGTTTGCTGGCGGTTCTGTTGGTCTGGTGGCCGCGTCCCCGTGCACGTCCTATGGCGGTGGGGCTTTCATGCCTGGTGCTCTTGGCTGCGATTCCGTACGTCTACTGGGATCGATTCGCTCCGCCTTCGGTGACGGTGCTCGATGTGGGCCAGGCGGATGCGATTCTTATCCGCCAGGGCGACGCATTAGCACTCGTCGACTGCGGGCTCGATGAGTGCGTGGTAGCGGCGTTGGTTCGCAATAACGTGCACCATATCGATGCCGTCTTTGTGACGCATTGGGATGAGGATCACTGGGGTGGTCTACCTGCCGTGCTCGAGCAGTTTTCGGTCGGAACGATTGCCGTGGCGGCGGATGCGTTGGAGGATGCTCCTGCCGAGGTATTGAATCGACCTGGCGTTGAGTATCGGCAGGTGCGCCGTGGGGATACGGTCGACATCGGCTCATTTTGTGCCCGCGTGATGTGGCCGTTCGAGTCCGTAGATGGCGAGGGAAATGAGGACTCGCTTGTCCTGCTACTCTCTTATGTTCAGGAAGGCAAGAGCCTGCGTATGCTCCTCACTGGTGATGCCGAGCTCGACCAAGAACGGGAATTCGTGCAGGAGGTGGGGGATATCGATGTCCTTAAACTTGGGCATCACGGCTCCAAGGTTTCAGTCGATGGTGAGTTGCTGGATGTCCTGAGACCCGAGCTTTCCCTCGCGAGCGCCGGCAAGGGGAATCGATACGGTCATCCGTCGGATGCCTGCATCGATGCCGTTCAGGAAGCGGGCGGTGCGTTCGCATGCACCATCGAACACGGTGATATCACCATCAGCCCGACCGCAAAGGGCTTTGCGATGCGATGCCAGCGACCGTGACGACGTCGATGGCGTGTGGTGGGCCCCTGGGCTAGAATGGCACGGAACGAATACGAAGGCCTGCGGGAGGGGAGCGTAATGTCCGAAACCGGTCTGCTGCCGGCATATCTGATCGTCGGTACCGACGGCGTCAAGCGCGATCACGCCGTCTCGCGTATGAAGGCGCGTCTGGAAAAGTCGGGAATGGTCGAGTTCAACCTCGACGAGCGCGACATGACCAAGGACCCCGATATCGAGTCCATTATCGGATCGCTTAACACCTTTCCGATGGGCAGCGAGTTTCGCTTGGTAATCCTTGATGGCTGCTCAAAGCTCGCTAAGGCGGTCTCGGAGCCGCTTGTCGACTATCTGGCGAGTCCCAGCCCCACGACGGTCTGCCTCATCATCGCCGACTCGCTTGCCAAGAACACACGCCTGTATAAGGCGATCGCCAAAATCGACAAGAAGGCCGTGATCGATTGCTCCGGCACCAAGCGCTGGGAGTTACCGCGCCGCGTGCAACAGATGGCGACGCAGCACGGCAAGTCGATCTCGACGGCGGCCGCCGAGGAACTCGTCTCGCGTTCGGGTGAAAACACTCGCATGCTCGATAACGACTTGGCTAAGCTTGCCCAGATGGTCGAGGCGCCCCAGATTGAGCTTGCCGACGTTGAGCGCTGGATTGTACGTACGGCCGAGGTTCAACCCTGGGACTTTCTCAATGCGGTCTCGGCCCGTGACATGCGCCGTTCGCTCGAGCTCTTCAATCTAATGCCCGCCAAGAGCTACGTGTGGACGTACACATTGCTGTGCGGCCGCATTCGCGAGCTTATCGTTGCCAAGGCGCTCGATGCGCGCGGACAGGGTCGTGAGTTGGCCGCAACACTTAAGCTCCAGTCCTGGCAGGTCAAGAATCACCTGACCTGGGCACGTCGCTTTTCGATGGCAGAGCTCGTCGCAGCGCTCGAGGGTGCCGTTGATGTGGAGCTCGCGCTCAAGGGTTCGGCCGATTCTCAGACCGCGCTTTTGCTCTGGATTACGAACATCTTGAGAAAATCGTGATGATACCTGCCTATTTGACAAATTCGTTCTATCCCTTTGAGGGGGAGCGTGCTATAGTAGGCGCTTGCATGACCTCACCGTGTCTCAGAGGTGTCATACATTTTTTGCAAGGAACTCGAAAGGAACTCCAGAAGTGGCAAACATCAAGTCTCAGAAGAAGCGTATCCGCACCAATGAGGCAGCTCGCATGCGTAACAAGGCTGTCAAGTCCGAGCTCAAGACGCTGACCAAGCACGTCCAGTCCGCCGTCGCCGAGGGCGACGCCGAGAAGGCCCAGGCTGCCCTCAAGACCGTCACCAAGCGTCTCGACATGGCTGCCGCCAAGCATGTTATCCACAAGAACCAGGCTTCCAACCGCAAGTCCGGTCTTGCCAAGCTCGTGAACAGCATCAACGCTTAAGTTGTAAATTTCACACCACACAGATTACGCGCATAAATGGAGCCTGTTTTATGGAACAGGCTCCATTTTTTGTACCGCTCGGGTAAGATAGTCCGCATGAATACTTCAATTGACATTTCCCACATCCGCAACTTCTCGATTGTTGCGCACATCGACCATGGCAAGTCCACGATCAGTGACCGCATTCTCGAGCTTACCCATACCGTCGACGAGCGCGACATGGAGTCGCAGCTGCTCGACACCATGGATATCGAGCGCGAGCGCGGCATCACGATCAAGTCCAATGCCGTTCGCGTGTCCTATGACGCCGACGATGGCGAGACGTATCAGTTCAATCTGATCGATACGCCGGGCCACGTGGACTTTACCTATGAGGTTTCGCGCTCGCTGGCAGCCTGTGAGGGCGCGGTGCTCGTTGTCGACGCCACGCAGGGCGTTGAGGCGCAGACCGTCTCTAACGCGACGCTCGCCATGAACGCCAATCTGGACATTGTGCCGGCCATCAACAAGATCGACCTGCCCTCGGCTCATCCCGACGAGGTTAAGACCGAGATCGAGGATGACCTGGCGATCCCTGCCGATGATGCCGTGTGTGTCTCGGGCAAGACCGGCGAGGGCATCCACGATCTGCTGGAGTCCATTGTCTTTTTGATCTCTCCGCCCAAGGGCGATGCGAACGCGCCGCTCAAGGCACTCATCCTGGATTCGTACTTCGACGAGTATCGTGGTGTCGTCGCCACGGTGCGCATCTTTGACGGTTCCATCAAAAAGGGCGATACCCTGCGCATGATGCAGGCAAAGGGCGACTTTTTGGTCGATGGCGTGGGCGTCAAGCGTCCCGCCGAGACCCCGGTCGACGCGCTGACGGTCGGCGAGGTCGGATACGTGGTCACGGGCCTGAAGGATCCCGAGGCCGTTCGCGTGGGCGATACCCTCACGTGGGCGTCGAATCCCTGCCCCGAGCCGCTTCCCGGTTACCGCGAGGCCAAGCCCATGGTCTATACGGGCCTGTTCCCGATCGATAACAAGGACTACGAGAACCGTGACGCGCTCGATAAGCTGCACGTCAACGACCCGTCGTTGGTATGGGAGCCCGAGACCTCGGTGGCGCTCGGCTTTGGCTTCCGCGTGGGCTTCTTGGGCCTGCTGCACATGGAGGTCGTCAAGGAGCGCCTCGAGCGTGAGTTCAACTTGGACCTCATTGCCACGAGCCCTTCGGTCGACTATCACGTGTACAAGACCGATGGCGAGATGGTCGATGTCCGCAGCCCGCAGGACCTGCCCGAGACCACGCGTATCGAGCGCATTGAGGAGCCGTACCTCAAGGCTAAGATCATCTGCCCGCCCGAGTATACGGGTGCCGTCATGCAGCTCGCTATCGAGCACCGCGGCATTACGACCGACATGATCCATCTCACGAGCAAGTCGGTCGAGATGCGCTTTGATATGCCGCTTGCCGAGCTCATCTTGGACTTCTTTGACCAGCTCAAGAGCCGTACCAAGGGCTATGCCTCGTTGGACTACGAGTTCAACGAGTACCGTCCCTCCGAGCTCGTTAAGCTCGATATTTTGCTTTCGGGCGACGAGGTAGACGCGCTGTCGTTTATCGTCCACAAGGACAAGGCCTACGGTCTTGCCCGCGGCCTATGCGACAAACTTAAGGAGATCATCCCGCGTCAGCTGTTCGAGGTTCCCATCCAGGGTGCTATCGGCAACAAAATCATCGCCCGTTCTACCGTCAAAGCGCGTCGCAAGGACGTTCTTGCTAAGTGCTACGGCGGCGATATCTCGCGCAAGCGCAAACTGCTCGAGAAGCAGAAAGAGGGCAAGAAGCGCATGAAGGCCATCGGCTCGGTCGAGGTCCCGCAGGAGGCGTTTATGGCTATCCTCAAGGTGGACGAGTAGATCTATGGCGCTTTCTGAATACAGCAAGCGGCTGCTGGGCGCCTATGCCGAGCAGCCGTTCCTTATGGCTCCCATGGCGGGCGTGACCGACCCTGCCTACCGCGTCATGTGCCGCCGCCGCGGTGCCAACCTTGCCTACAGCGAGATGGTGAGCGTGGCGGGCCTTGCCTATGCCAGCAACAAGACCTGGCGACTGGTGCTTCCTGCCGACGAGGAACAGCAGATTTGCGTGCAGCTCTTTGGCTCCAAGCCCGATCAGTTTGCGAGTGCCGTCGCCGCCGTCGAGGAGCGCGTTGGCGATCGCCTGTCGCTCATCGATATCAATATGGCATGCCCCGCCCGCAAGGTCGTTACCAAGGGCGAGGGCTCGGCGCTCATGCGCACGCCCGACCTTGCGGAGAAGATCGTTGAGGCCACGGTGGGAGCGGCGCACGTGCCCGTGACCGTCAAGATTCGCAAAGGCTTTTATGCCGAGGACCGTAATGCCGCGACGTTTGCCCAGATGCTCGAAGGCGCCGGTGCCGCCGCAGTCGCCGTGCATGGTCGTTGCGCCACGCAGCTCTACACGGGCCAGGCCGATTGGTCGGTCGTCGATGAGGTTGCCGACGCCGTTGAGATTCCCGTGATTGGTTCGGGCGATGTGTTCTCGGCCGAGGATGCCGCGGAGCATCTGCGCAACTCGGGTGCCAGCGCGGTGTTTATCGCGCGCGGTATCTACGGTAATCCCTGGGTCTTTGGTGATGCTCGCGCTCTTGCGCTCGATGGCATACCGGTGCCGCCGCGCAGCTCGGTCGAGCGCCTGGACGCCCTGCGTGAGCACCTAACGCTGACACATGAGCTCCTGCCGCTCATGTCGCGTGCCCGCACGTATGCAAGCTGGTACTTAAAAGGCATGCCCCATGCCGCCGCTTGGCGTGCCCATGTGGTGCGCTGTTCCACTTACGAGGAGTTTATGGCACTGGTCGATGAGATCGAGCGCGATGTGGTGGCCTGCGAGGCCGCCCTTGCCGCCGGCGAATCGGTGCCCCCTCATCCTCTGGAGGCTTAAGGGTGGCCGTTACCGCACTGTACGTGCACGTGCCGTTTTGCGCCCAAAAGTGCCGGTACTGCGACTTTGACTCGCGCAGTTTTGCTCCGTGCGACCTGAGCGCTGCGCTCGATGCCTATTTTGAGCAGTTGTACGCGCGCCTCGATGCTTTTGGCAAGGCTGGGGCCCTCGACCAGATTCGCACCGTCTATGTTGGCGGCGGTACGCCGTCGCTGGCGGGGGAGCGCCTGGTGGAGCTGGCGCGGCGTATTCGTGCGTGGTGCGCCCCCGTTGAGTTTACCTGCGAGGCCAATCCCGAATCGCTGACCGCCGAGCTTGCCGCTGCGCTTGCCAAGGTTGGTGTCACACGCGTCTCTCTGGGCGTGCAAACGCTCGATAACGCCGAACTTACCGCCATCGGCCGCATTCACGATGCCGATCGGGCGCTCTCCGCCATCGCGACGGTCAAGAACGCTGGGCTCGACGTGTCGTGCGACCTTATGTGCGGACTTCCCGGGCAGACCGCAGCGAGTTGGAAGCGCACGCTCGATGGCGTGCTGGCGGCGGCTCCGCATCATGTGTCGGTCTACCCGCTCACGCTCGAGGAGGGGACGCCCCTTTATCGCATGGCGTGCCGTGACGAGTCGCTCGAGCCTGATGAGGATTTTCAGGCCGCATGCATGGACGTGGCACGCGAGCTCCTGGGTGCCGCCGGCTATCACCCGTATGAGGTGGCGAGCTACGCGCTCGACAGCCATGAGTGCGCCCATAACATTGCCTACTGGACCGGACGGGGCTACCTGGGCCTGGGGCGTTCTGCCGCGGGCATGCTCGACGCCGCGGATTTCGACCGTCTTGCAGGTTTGTTCCCCGGTGTTTCTTCTCGAGGCGATGCGTACCGCGTGCGTCTGGTGCAACGTGACGATGACGCGACGGCGTTCGAGGCCGAACATCTGTCGCAGCGCGAGGCTGCGGCCGAAGACCTGATGCTCGCCTGTCGCATGACGCGCGGTGTCGCGTCCGACCTGTTGGTTCGCGCGGCTCGTGTCATCCCGGCCGATGGGCTGACAGCCGCTTGCGATCGCGCGCTCGAATTGGGTCTTGCCACTTGGGTGCCTGAGACGCTCGGGGTCCATGAGGGACCCTTTACTTCGGCAGATGTCGTCGCGGGCCATGTTCGAGCTCGTCTGGCGCCGACCCACCTGGGCTGGCTCGATGGAAATGTTCTGTTCGAGCTGTTTTGGGATCTAGCTTAGGCCGCTCGGGTAGAATTACCGGAATATATACGCTGCTGTGAGCAGGAGGTTGCCGCGCATGGCGACGATGAACGAAAAAGATTACTACGAGATTCTGGGTGTCTCCAAGGACGCCACCTCGCGTGATATTCAAAAGGCCTTCCAACAAAAGGCCCGCAAGCTCCATCCGGACGTCAACAAAGAGCCGGATGCCGAGGAAAAGTTTAAAGAGGTTTCCGAGGCCTACGCCGTGCTTTCGGATGAGCAAAAACGTGCGCGCTACGACGCCATGCGTTCTGGCAATCCCTTCGCCGGTGCTCCTACGGCTTCGCCCTATGGTGGCGGCTACGCCGGTAACACGGGCTATGGCAATCCCTTTGAGGGCGGCTTTCCCTTTGGTGGTGCCTGGGGCCAGCAGCGTCGCGGCCAGGCTGCCTACAATCCCGAGAACGGCGCCAACGTGGTCGTCGATATTAAGCTCGACGCCAAGGAGGCCAAGGGCGGTGCCCGCAAGACCGTCCGCTACACGCGCTTCGATACCTGTGGTCACTGCGGAGGCTCGGGCTCCGTTTCGTCTGAGCATGCGCATACCTGCCCGAGCTGCGGTGGCCGCGGCCACATCGACGTCGACCTGTCCTTCCTGTTTGGCGCGGGCACGTTCCAGTCGGTCTGCCCCGAGTGCGGCGGTTCCGGCAAGGTCGTCGCTGACCCCTGTCCCGATTGCGGCGGCAGCGGGCGAACTCGTGTGACCTCCGAGCAGACGATTGAGTTTCCTGCCGGCACGCACGATGGCGACGAGGTCCGCATTAGCGGCATGGGTCATGCTGGCACCAACGGTGCCGCGGGCGGCG
>USKL01000048.1 GCA_900555225.1 uncultured Collinsella sp. | reverse complement strand
CGGTCTCCACAATTTTCGTCAAGCTTTTGGTTAGATTTTGGTCAGTTGGCGTAAGGGTGGAAGGCCAAAAGATTGCTGGCGAAAAAAGCTCAGAGAAAGTGCTGGTAGGGGAGTTGTTGAGCTTTTCGACAGCTTTTGAGCAAAAGAAACTTTGTGGCTATTGCCGGCGATTGCGTTGTCGCGGTCATGGCGGTGCGGGATGCTGGTCGTAAGCGTCGAATGCTCCGATTTTGGAGGCCAGCATGAATCTGTTTCTTGAGACTCCGCAGCAACAAGCTGAGCGCATGCTGCGTCAGCAGCAACGACTCATGGAGATGCAAATGCAGGGGGCGGCAGCCCAGCCCCCTGCGCAAAATGCCACGCCTGCGGTTTCGCCTGCGGGCGAATCGGCGCCAGAGGCCTATTCCGTACAGCAAGATTCATATGCGCAGGAGCTCGCGTTCGACAAGCGTCGTGCGCGTCGCCGCCGCGTGGGCCAGCGCCTGCGCACATTGGCGATGATCGTGCTCATCCCGCTGGGGCTTGCGGTTATCTTTTTGGCGTCGTATGCCCTCACGTGCATCCTCAACGGCGCATCGCCCAACGAGGTGCTCCAACATCTAGCGGCTCTGGGCCAGCGCCTAGGCGATGTCATAACAACCATCCAGGTCGGTTGGGAAGGCTGACGTTTGCCGCCATTGGTCTTCGTGGATGCAAGGATTATCGCCACGAGCGGAATCCTTGCATCTTACGGGCCCTATCGTGCGACTGAATAGTATTATTGAAGATGAATAATAATAGGATTTGATATGTATAAGCAGGATTTAGAGCAGACTCTGTTGGGCATTGACGAAGAGGCAGAGCTGGAAATAGGTCCAAGAGACGACAGGCCGAGCGTTGTATTGGTGGGAGGAAGCGCCTTCATGCTAAACGATGTGACGAATCGTTCGGTTACACATGACATCGATGTGTTTGAGGCAGACAGGTGCCTCCGCGAGATCATAGCTCGATACCCCGAGGTGAATGGTATGGCGGTGGCATATTGTAATCAGATGCCATTCAATTACGAAGATCGTTTGATCCCCTTGGATATTGGGGCGCGTTTTATTAGGTACTTTACGCCATCTTTGGAGGACCTGGCGGTGATGAAGCTTTATGCCTATCGTCCGAACGACATCGTCGACCTCCATAGTCGAGCGTTTATCGACCGACTTGATTGGGATCTGCTCGAACGGCTTATATTCGACGAGGGTGAGGCGCTGGCGTCTTCGCCTTCGGAGCGGAGTTATCAAGAGATGGTCTGCGCATACAGGCAATACAAAAAGGAGGTGCTCGGTTGAATCTGACTTTTGAGGGATTCTTAAAAGGCTATTGCCGAGAGCTATCCGGACAGCAGTCGCTGAGTTTTAGAAAATTGGTTGAGCAGGCGATGACGGATGCGCCGCGCGTGGCGGAGCCTCTGTTTTTGCTCGCTTTGGCGCAAGGAAAAGCCGAATACATTCTGGGTTTATCCGAGGGCTCGTGGATGGAACGGGATTACCGAGACGTTTTATCCTTGTACGGTCAAGCGGGTAGCATGGCGTCTCTATGCGCCAAAAGTGAGCTCCCTAATCGTTATGCCAACGTTTGGCGTGCGTATAGAGCGGTGAAGGAAAAGCCGGCGGCCGATAGAAGGGTGAACGCCCTGATGAGAAAGAAAACGCTGGAAGCATTGGAGGAATCGGGCGTAACGCGCTATGGCCTCTGCCGTGCTCTGCGCCTGAATAAAGGAAACGTATACGCATACTTGGCTGGCGATGACTCAAAGGTGAGCAGGAAAACGGCGCGCCGCATTATGGAATATGCGGAGGAGAGGGGCGCCCAAGAAGGGGCCGGGCGCCCGGTGTGTGTGGCGGGGTAAGATTGATCGCGGTTTTGATTGATGACCGATTGAGTTTGTTGGGCGGAGTCTATGTCTGCTATTGATATCGTGCTTGTTGTGATCGCCTTGGTGGCGGTGGGGGTTGCTGTGGCTTGCGCCCTCCAACTCAAGAGCCTGCGTGCCGAGTTGCGGGAGCGTGGCGACAGTAGCGCGGAAACGCTGGCAGCACTCGAGCAGGCCAACAACGCGCTCGATGCCCTGAACGTCGCGCTGGCCGAAACTCGCCGCACGGCCAATGCCATCGCGCAGCAGCAGACGACAGATGCGGCCGTGGAGCAGCAACGTTACCTGAGCATCGCACGTGAGTTTTCGCAAGCTGGTGACCGGATGGATGACCTGCGCCGCGAGACGGCCCAACAGCTCGGTGCCAACCGCGAGGGCATCGAGCACCGCCTGGACAAGGTGCGCGAGACGGTCGATGCCCAGCTGGGTGCTATCCGCAAAGACAACAACGTGCAACTCGATCAGATGCGCGCGACGGTGGACGAGAAGCTCTCCCGCACGCTCAACGATCGCCTGTCGGCATCGTTTAAGCAGGTGAGCGACCAGCTCGAGGCCGTGTACAAGGGCCTGGGCGACATGCAATCCATCGCCACCGGCGTGGGCGATCTTAAGCGCGTGCTGGGCAATGTGAAGGCGCGCGGTATTTTGGGCGAGGTGCAGCTGGGTGCGATCCTGACGGACATCCTCACACCCGACCAGTATCTGGAAAACGTTGCCACCAGGCCCGGAGCCTCGGAGCGTGTTGAGTTTGCCGTCAAGCTGCCGGTGGACGAGGGCGACCCCGTGCTGCTGCCGATTGACTCCAAGTTTCCGGGCGACGCGTACGAGCACCTGCTCGACGCGCAGGAGTCGGGCGATGCGGAGACCGTGGCGGCTGCGCGCAAGACGCTCGACACCATGGTCAAGCGCGAGGCCAAGGACATCTGCGAAAAGTACCTGAGTGTGCCGGCAACGACCAACTTTGGCATCATGTTCGTTCCGTTTGAGGGACTGTACGCCGAGGTCGTCAGCCGCCCCGGGCTTATCGAGACCCTGGGCCGCGACTATCACGTCAACGTTGCCGGTCCCAGCACCATGGCGGCCATCCTCAACAGCTTGCAGATGAGCTATCAGACGTTTAAGTTGCAAAAACGTACCGACGACGTGCTGCGCGTGCTCTCCGCCGTCAAGGCCGAGCTGCCGCGCTATCAAAAGGCGCTGCGCCGCGCCCAGCAGCAGATTGAGACCGCGGGCAAAACGGTCGAGGGCATCATCACCACGCGCACCAACGTTATGGAGCGCAAGCTCAAGGACATCGACGCGCTGGAAGATGCCGACCAAGCCGATGAGATCTTGGGACTCACGCCCGCGGACCTTCTCACAGACCAAGAAGACGAAGGCTAATTGCAACAAGACGGTGGGGCGCCGGCGTAAACGCGGGCGCCCCACCGCTTTTCGTATCGCACTTGTCTGGAGTGTGCTCCAATGTGCAACAATGGCGTTTCGCCCTATCAGACGCGAAAGGAAGCCCATGTCTCAGAGAAGCACCAGCCCGCTCCACCGCTCCACCGTGCGCCGCACGCTGCAGCGGTTTTGGGGTGTCACGCGCACGCAGCCGCTGATTGTCTTTCTCTCGGTATTCTCGTCGGCGGGCTACATCTTTTTGCTGACGTTTGCCAATACCTATGTGATGGCCCTCATTGTCGACCGCGTTCAAGCCGGTCCCGTGGCGGGTGACCAGGTGTTTGAGGTCTTCGGCCCCTATATCCTGGCGCTCGTACTCGTTAATCTGGTGGGTCAGATCCTCTCCAAGCTACAGGACTACACCGTCTACAAGCTCGAGATCGCAGGCAACTATCACCTGGCGCGTCTATGCTTCGACACGCTCTCCAACCAATCCATGACATTCCATACCAGCCGCTTTGGCGGATCACTCGTGAGCCAGACGAGTCGTTTTATGAGCGGCTATACGGGGCTGGTGGACGTGACGGTGTATTCGCTCATCCCCACCATCACCTCGGTCGTCTGCACCGTGGCCGCACTCGCCCCGGTGGTACCGACGTTTACCGTGATCCTGGTGTGCATCATGGTCGTCTACATTGCGTTTGTCTGGCTTATGTACAAGCGCATCATGCCGCTTTCGGCCGCGACGTCCGCTGCGCAGAACAAGCTCTCGGGCGTGCTCTCCGACGCGGTCACGAACATCTTGGCCGTCAAGACCTGTGGGCGCGAGGACTTTGAACGCGATCTGTTCGACGCCGCCGATCGTGCCGCGCGCGATGCCGAGACGGTCTCGATGCACGCCATGATGCAGCGCAACTTTACGACCTCGGGTCTTATCGTCATCACCATGGCCGTGGTGAGTGTGTTCGTGGCGGGCGGCAACGCGTGGTTTGGCATCTCGGCCGGCTCGCTCGTCATGATCTTTACCTATACCTATAACCTCACCATGCGCCTGAACTACGTGAGTTCCATGATGCAGCGCATCAACCGCGCTTTGGGCGATGCGGCCGAGATGACGCGCGTGCTGGACGAGCCACGTTTGGTGGCAGACGACCCGGACGCCCCTGAGCTCAAAGTGACCGAGGGCGCGATTGATTTTGAGCACCTGAGCTTTGCGTACCGTGACGCTGCGGCGGGCGAGAGCGTGTTCGATGACCTGACGCTTCATGTGGCGGCGGGCCAGCGCGTGGGCCTGGTGGGCAAATCGGGCTCGGGTAAGACGACGCTCACCAAGCTGCTGCTGCGCCTGGACGATGTTCAGGGCGGCCGCGTGCTCGTGGACGGTCAGGATGTCTCGCGCTGCACGCAGCAGAGCCTGCGCCGCCAGGTTGCCTACGTGCCGCAGGAGGCGCTGCTGTTCCATCGCTCCATTCGCGAAAACATTGCCTACGGTCGTCCCGACGCCACTGATGAGCAGATTCGCGAGGCCGCGCGCCTGGCCAACGTCCTGGAGTTTATCGACCGCTTGCCCCGTGGCTTTGACACCATGGTGGGCGAGCGCGGCGTCAAGCTCTCGGGCGGCCAGCGTCAGCGCGTGGCTATCGCCCGCGCCATCCTAGCCGACGCGCCGATTCTGGTGCTCGACGAGGCGACCTCTGCCCTCGACAGCGAGTCCGAGGCGCTGGTGCAGGAGGCGCTCGAGAACCTGATGCGCGGCCGCACCTCCATTGTGGTGGCACATCGCCTGTCCACCGTGGCGGCGCTCGACCGCATTGTGGTGCTGGCCGATGGCGAGATTGTCGAGGACGGCACGCATGCGCAGCTCGTCGAGGCGGGTGGTGAGTACGCGAACCTGTGGAGCCGTCAGACCGGCGCATTCTTGGAGGCGTAAGCGTCTCGGACGTGGGACAATTGTGCCCATAAGTTTATTGTGCCGCTGAGCCGAGGAGTCGTTATGCCACGCGAGACCAATGCCGCCAAGCGCGAGCGCGCCATCGAGGTGTGTGAGCGCCTCAACCGTCGCTATGGTCCGGTCGAGTGCTTTTTGGACCACGAGAATCCCTTCCGCCTGCTGATCGCGGTGCTGCTTTCGGCGCAAACGACCGATGCACAGGTCAACAAGGTGACGCCGCGGCTGTTTGCCCAGTGGCCCACGCCCGAGGCCATGGCCGGGGCGAGCGTGGCTGACGTGGCAGACACTATCAAGTCACTCGGCTTCTACAAGAGCAAAGCCAAGCATGCCGTCGAGGCCGCGCAGATGATCGTCGCCGACTATGGCGGCGAGGTGCCGGCCGACATGAAGGAACTCGTGAAGCTGCCGGGCGTGGGACGCAAGACGGCGAACATCGTGCTCAACGTGGGGTATGGCATCGTGGAGGGCATTGCGGTGGACACGCACGTCAACCGCATTGCGCACCGCCTGATGCTGAGTCCCAAGACGCATGCCAAGGAGCCGCTCAAGACCGAGCAGGATCTGCTCAAGATTTTGCCGCACGAGTATTGGGAGTCGGTCAACCATCAGTGGATCACCTTTGGTCGCGAGATCTGCGATGCCCGCAAGCCCAAGTGTGACGAGTGTCCGCTGGCAGATTTGTGCCCCAGCGTGCGCGTAGCGGGATAGGGCGGAACGCATCTTCGTCTGGCGTTTTTTGCGGGGCTGGGTTTGCCCTTGAGCCGGAGTCCTCTCCATGCGCTACCATGACAGACAATGTATTTGACGTACGACCCGCCGAGCTTGCCCCGGCGGGCTTTTGGCGTTGCGATGCCGGAGGAACAGCATGCTCATTCACCGTATAGCCGCGCAGCTCTACACTGCCGAGGCGCTGCAGACCGTCGAGGCCGGACTCGATGCCGGCGAGGACGTGACGCTGGCCGTGTCGCAGTCGGGCCGCACGCTTATGGCGGCCGCCCAGTTTGCGCGCCGTCCGCGTCCGACGGTCTACATTGTGAGTGGCGAGGATGCGGCCGATCGCGCCGCGTGCAGCCTTGCCGCCTACGTGGGCCTGGCGCACGTGTGCCGTTTTCCCGAGCGCAAGGACTATCCGTGGCGCGAGCAGGCGCCCGACGATGCCGTGGTGGCGCAGCGCTGCGAGGCTCTGGGGCGCATCGTGCGCGGGGACAACTGTATCATGGTTGCCTCGGCCCGTGCGCTGCTGCGCTGCGTGCCGCCGGTCGAGAGTCGCTATTGGGAGTCCACCACTTTTGCGGTGGGCGAGGAGATTCCTTTTGACGAGGTGCCGCAGCGCCTGGTGGGCATGGGCTACACCAATGCCGGTGCCGCTGATGCGCCCGGTCTGTTCCGCGTTCACGGCGACACCGTCGAGGTGTTTCCCGCGCAGGAAAAGGCGCCCGTGCGCATTGAGTTCTTTGGCGACGAGATCGATCGCATCCGCCGCATGGTGAGCTCCACGGGGCAGACCATCGGCAACGAGGATAGCATCGAGATCTTCCCCTGTCGCGAGCTGGCGCTTACCGACGAGGCCGTCCACAACATGCATGTGGCGCTCTACCGCGCCAGCCAGGACGACAGCAAGTTGGCGGCGCTGCTCGAGATGGTGGATGCGCGCATCGTCACGCCTGAGCTCGACCGCTTTTTGCCGGTGATGTACGGCCAGACCGTGAGCCCGCTGTCGCATGTGAGCGGCAAGGCACTCGTGGTGCTGTCCGAGCCGCGCTCGCTGTTCGACGACTGCCTGCGTGCCTACGAGGATATCGAGGCCCGTGCCGGCGAGGCGGGGATTGACCGACTGGATGGCCTGTATGTACGTGCCCAGCAGCTCGATTTTGGTGCCCAGCAGCGCCTGAACTATGTGAGCCTCATCCGTGCCGGCGGTGCGGTGACGGCCGAGCTCAAGATTGAGCAGCCGGCCATCGCAGGCTCGGACAACCGTTTTATGACGCGCATCCAGGAAGTCGTGGGCAAGCGCTATGCCTGCGTGTTTGCCATTCCCGACCGCGGCGCGCGCGAGTCGATGGAGCTCACCTTTGGCGACGAGGGCATTACCTTTGAGGAATCGCTGACCGCGGCGCCCGAAAATGTCGGCGCTATCGGCGACCGCGTGCGCGTGACAGCGGCGGATTCCGCCGACCGTGCCGCACGCCAGGAGGCCCATGCTTCCATTCGCGAGCGTAAGGCCGACGCGCTCAACGCCCGCTCGCTCGAGGCGGGTGCCGCGCAGGCTGTCGCCGGCGCCGCCGTGCCCACCATCTCGCGCGGACGCGTGACCTTTGTCGATGCCGCTCTGCCGCAGGGCGTGGTGGTGCCCGATGCCAACCTGGCCGTGTTCTCGATCGCCGACCTCAACGCCCGCATGGATGCCAACCGCGCGCGCAGCCGCCGCAAGGTTGACATCACGCAGATCACCTTCCCGTTTAAGCCGGGCGACTACGTGGTGCACGCTACCCACGGCATCGCGCTCTTTAGCGAGATCGCGCGCCAGGAAGTGGGCGGCAAGGAGCGCGACTACTTTTTGCTGGAATATGCCGACGGCGACAAGCTCTACGTGCCGCTCGAGCAGGTCGACCGCATCACACGCTATGTTGGCCCCGACGGCGACAAGCCGCGCCTGACCAGGCTCAATACCGCCGACTGGACGCGTGCCACCAACAAGGCACGCAAGAACGCCAAAAAGCTGGCGTTTGACCTGGTCGACCTGTATACGCGCCGCTCGTCGATTACCGGTATCGCCTGCCCGCCCGACACGCCCGAGCAGATCGAGATGGAGGAGAGCTTCCCCTACGACGAGACGCGCGACCAGCTGGAGGCTATCGCCGATATCAAGGCCGACATGGAGGCGCCCAAGCCCATGGACCGCCTGCTGTGCGGCGACGTGGGTTTCGGCAAGACCGAGGTTGCCCTGCGCGCGGCGTTTAAGTGCGTTGACTCCGGCCGCCAGGTCATGGTGCTCTGTCCCACGACTATTCTGGCCCAGCAGCACTACGAGACGTTCTTTGAGCGCTTTGCCCCGTTTGGCCTCGAGGTCGAAGTGCTCAGCCGCTTCCGCACCCCGGCGCAGCAGAAGCGCGCGCTCAAGGCGTTTGCCGAGGGCACGATTGATGTGCTCATCGGCACGCACCGCTTGCTTTCTGCCGACGTGAACCCCAAGAACCTGGGCATGGTGATCATCGACGAGGAGCAGCGCTTTGGCGTGCAGCACAAGGAGCAGCTCAAGAACCTGCGCGAGCAGATTGACGTGCTCACGCTTTCGGCAACGCCTATTCCGCGAACCATGCAGATGGCCACGAGCGGCGTGCGCGACATGAGCCTAATCACCACGCCGCCGACCGGGCGTCGTCCCGTGATCGTGCACGTGGGGGAGTACGACCCCGATGTGGTGAGCGCAGCGATTCGCCTGGAGGTGGGCCGCGGCGGTCAGGTTTACTACGTGTCCAACCGCGTCAAGACCATCGACGATGCCGTGGCGCGCGTGCACGAGGCCGCGCCCGAGGCGCGCGTGGGCGTGGCGCACGGCAAGATGAGCCCGCGCGAGGTCGAGGACGTGATGATCGAGTTCGCGACCAAGAAGATTGACGTGCTTATTGCCACGACCATCGTGGAAAGCGGCATCGACAACGCGACCGCCAACACGCTCATCATCGAGGACTCGCAGCGCCTGGGCCTGGCGCAGCTCTACCAGCTCAAGGGCCGTGTGGGCCGCTCTGCCACGCAGGCCTACGCGTACTTTATGTTCCCGGG